>JBIIRI010000247.1:0-3411 GCA_044341625.1 Roseomonas sp. | reverse complement strand
GGGGCGACGGTCGTCACCGTCTCCCACACCGCCGTCGCCACGGTCGCCGCGATCGAGATGGTGGGGGCAACCCCGCTGCTGCTCGACATCGATCCCGACACCTACACGATGGATGCGGAGGAGCTGGAGGCCGTGCTGGCCGATCCGCCGCCCGGCCTGCCGCCGATCCGCGCGGTGATCCCGGTCCATATCTACGGCCAGTCCTGCGACCTGGCGCCGATGCTGGCCGCCGCGCAGCGGCATGGCGTCGCGGTGATCGAGGATTGCTCCCAGGCGCATGGCGCGACCTATGCGGGGCGCAAGGTCGGCAATCACGGGCAGGTCGCCTGCTATTCGCTCTACCCCACCAAGAATCTCGGCGCGCTAGGCGATGGCGGCGTGCTGACCACCGATGACGCGGCGCTGGCCGACCGCATCGGCGCCATCCGCCAGTATGGGTGGAAGGAGCGCTACATCAGCGCCGAGGTCGGCGTGAATTCGCGCCTCGACGAGTTGCAGGGCGCGATCCTGCGCGTGAAGCTGCAGGTGCTGGATGCGAACAATGCGCGCCGTCAGGCGATCGCGGCGGCCTATGACGCGGCGCTGGCCGGCGGGCGCTTCACACCGCCGGCGCGGCGGGCCGGCTGCGGGCATGTGTTCCATCAATACGTTCTGCGCGTGGACGACCGGGCCGCGCTGATGGCGCGGCTGCGGGCGGAGGGGGTCGCGACCGCGATCCACTACCCCTGCCCCGTCCATCTCCAGCCGGCCTATCGCGGCCGCACGGCGCTCGGCCCCGCCAACTGCGCGGAGACGGCGCGGGCGGCGGAGCAGGTGATGAGCCTGCCGATGTTCCCCGAGCTGACCGACCAGCAGGTGGAGCGCATCTGCGCCGTTTTGCGGGGACTCTGAAGCTCCCCACGAAGCCGCTGCGCGGCTTCGTGGGCCCCCAAGGTCAGGGGTGGGGTGGCAGCAGCGCCGCGATCCGCTCCAGCCCCTGATCCCGCACGCCAAGCTCCGTCAGGTGGCCCAGCGTGTTGAGCAGGTAGTCGCGGTTGGGGCCCATCTGGCCGATGCCGGCCGCGATCACCGCCGCCGCGCGATCCGCCGGCAGGCGCGGCACATAGTTCCGGCTGGCGCGGTTCACCACATAGGCCACCGCAGGCACGGCCGCGCCGCCCAGATCCGCCACGCGCACCGGCACGACACGGCGGTGATAGACCACCTCCGCCCCATCCGGCAGTTCCCGGTCATCCAGGTAGCGTAGCACATCCACCGCCATCCGGCCGGGCACGCGGAAGGCGACCCCCTGGCAGGCCCCGCCGCGATCCAACCCAAGCACCAGCCCCGGCTGTTCCGGCGTGCCGCGATAGCGGGTGGACCAGAGGCAGAAGCTGCGATGCCAGCCGCGCAGCAGGGCGCGGTGCTGCCCCGCATGCTCGAAGCCCGGCCGCCAGATCAGCGACCCATAGGCGAAGACCCACATCTGCCCACAAGGGGCGAGCGGGGGCACCAAGGGGGGCGCGGGCTCAGCCGGCATGGCGGGACCGCAGGATATGAAGGATCTGCACGGCGTTTCGGTTACGGGCTATAAGTACAGTCCCGATGGACCGAAAGACCCCTGCGCGCCGCGGGCGCCGCCTGCTGCTGCTCGCCCTTGTCGCGCTCGCGGCACTCGGCGCCGGCCACACGCTGCTATGGCGGGCCATGGCGAGCCAGCTGGAACAAGGCTGGCAATCCTGGGTGCAGCTCCGCCGCGCCCAGGGCTGGCAGGTCGAGCACGCGCCCCCGGTCAGGGGCGGCTGGCCCTTCGCCGCGACACTCACCCTCGACCGCCTGCGCCTCGATGGCGCGACCGCCACGCTGCCCGGCGGGCTCGGCTTCACCGCCCAGCGGGCCGTGCTGCGGGTGGAGCTGCCATGGCTGGACCAGCTGCATTTGGATCTGCCCGGCCATCAGCGCCTGCGCCTCGGCGCGCTGGACTATCCCTTCATCGCCGATCGCCTGACCGCGACCCTGCCGCTGGAACGCGACACGCCCCCGTCCTCGGCCGAATTCGTGGCGGAGCGGCTTCGCATCGGCACCCCGGCCGGGGGGATGGAGGTCGCGCTGGCGAGCCTCGCGATCAGCGGCAGTTCCAGCGCGACCGACACGGAATCGGCGCTCGAGCTGACCTTGGCGGCGGAGGGCGTGGTCCTGCCGCCCGCCGCGCCGGGCGATCCGCTGGCGCGCTTCGGGCGCCGCATCGCGACCGTCTCGGCCGACCTCGCGCTGTCGGGCCCGCTGCCGGGCGGCCGGTCGCCCACGCCGCGCGCCGAGGCCTGGCGCGATGGCGGCGGCACGCTGGAGCTGCGCGGCCTTGCCATGCGCTGGGGGTCGCTGGGCGGCAACGCCACGGCGACGCTCGCCTTCGACGAGACGCTGCAGCCCATGGGGGCCGGGATGCTCCGCCTGACCGGGGCGGCGGATGCGCTGGACGCGCTGGCGGAGGCCGGGCTGGTCGGACGCCGCGCGGCGCTAACCGCCCGCAGCCTGCTGCCGCTGATCTCCCGCCCCTCGGCCGACAATGGAGCGCCGGAGATCGAGGTGCCGGTGACGCTGGAGGACCGGACGCTGACCCTGGCGCGCATTCCCGTGCTGCGCTTTCCGCCGCTGGGCTGGCCCACGCCCTGACGGGAACGGCGCGTCAGGCCGCGGATGCGGCCTGCGCCATCACTCCATCAGGTAGCGTGCGGTCAGGTGGGCCGTGAAATCGGCCGGGTCGAGCGGCTTGCCCGTCGCGTGGCGCAGCAGGTCCTGGAAGCCGAGCCGCGCGCCCTGCCCATGCACATGCAGGCCGAGCCAGCGCATCATGCCCGCCATCTCGCCCCGCCTGAGCTGCGCGTCGAGGTCGGGGATCGTGCGCCGGATCGCCGCCATCAGCTGCGCCGCCGCCATCGCCCCCAGCGTGTAGGACGGGAAATAGCCGAAAGCGCCGTCATGCCAGTGGATGTCCTGCAGGCATCCCCGCGCGTCATCCGGCGGCGTGATGCCGAGGCTCGCTTGCATCGCCTCCGCCCATGCGCCGGGCAGGTCCGGCACGCGCAGCGCGCCACCGATCAGCGCGCGTTCCAGGCGGAAGCGCAGGATCACATGCGCGGGATAGGTCAGCTCATCCGCATCCACCCGGATGAAGCCGCGCTCGATCCGCCGCCAGAGCCGCGCCAGGTTCTCCGGCGCCGCGACCTCTGGCGCCACCCCGAAGGCCGCGCGCAGACGGGGCCCAAGGAAGGCGAGGAAGGCATCCGACCGGCAGGCCTGCATCTCGACGATCAGGGATTGCGATTCATGCGCGGCCATCCCCGCCGCCTCTCCCACCGGCTGACGGGCGAAGCCGGCGGGCAGGTGGCGTTCGTACATCGCATGGCCCGTCTCATGCAGCACGCCGAGCAG
>JBIIRI010000017.1:0-31684 GCA_044341625.1 Roseomonas sp. | reverse complement strand
CGCGGCACTCCATCCCCGCGACCTTCTTCTACCCCGGCGTTTCCGCCTTGCTGCATGAGGATGAGGTGCGCGCGGTGGCGCAGGACGGACACGAGATCGGCCTGCATTCCTGGATCCACGAGAAGAACACGGACCTGGACTATGAGGCGGAGCGTTCGGTCAATCTGCGCGCCGCCGAGGTGCTGGAACGTCTGGCCGGGCGCGCGCCCGTCGGGATGCGCACGGCCAGCTGGGATTTCTCGGTCAACACGCTGCGGATCATCCGGGAGATGGGGCTGCTCTACGATAGTTCCCTGATGGGCGACGACGATCCGTATGAGCTGACCGCCGATGGCGAGCCGACCGGGATCGTGGAATTGCCGCCCGAATGGATCCGCGACGATGCTGTCTATTTCAACATGCATCGCTTCTCTGCGCTTCGCCCCTACACGCCGCCTTCGGCGGTGGAGGAGATTTTCCGCGGCGAGTTCGATGGCGCTTGGGACGAGGGCGGCGTGTTCCTTCTGACCATGCATCCGCACCACATCGGCCACCGCAGCCGCCTGCCGCTTCTGGACCGGCTGATCCAGCACATGAAGGCCCGGGGCGACTGCTGGTTCTGTACCCATGAACAACTGGCACGCTGGTGCAAGGCGCACGCGGCGTGAGGCGGCCGGTCTTCGCGGCCTGCGATGATTTGGGGGGAGATACGCGATGACGCGCTTTGCCATGCCACGCCGTACCCTGCTGGCCGCTACCGCGGCCACACTGGCCAGCCCGGCCTTGGGCCAGGGCACATGGCCGACCCGGCCGCTTCGGATCGTCGTGCCATTCGGCGGCGGCGGGGGAACGGATGTGACCACCCGCATCCTGGCCCCGCGCCTGCAGGAGATCCTGGGCCAGCCGGTGGTGGTGGAGAATCGGGCCGGCGCGGGGGGCGTTGTCGGCACGGACTACGTGGCCAAGCTGCCGCCGAATGGCGATGTGCTGGTGCTCACCACCCTCTCGCCCATCGGGCTCTCGCCTGGGCTTTCGACGCCGATGCCCTTCGACCCGATCCGTGACCTGACGCCGATCGCGCCGACGGTCTTCGTGCCGATCTGCCTGGGCGTCACCACGCGGGGCATCGATGCCCGGACGGGACAGGATTTCGCGGCCTTGCTGCGCGCCAATCCGGGCAGGTTCCAGTTCGGCTCCTCCGGCGTCGGCAGTTCGGGCCACATCGCGGCCGCCACCTTCGCCATCAAGGCAGGGGCGCAGGTGGAACATGTGCCGTATCGCGGCGGCGGCCAGGTCTTCGCTGCGCTGCAGTCGGGGGAAATTCACTACTGCTGCGACATCCCCTCGCTGCTGAAGCCCTTCCACGATGCAGGTACCGCGCGGATTCTGTTCACCGCGACGGATGAGCGATCCTCGCTGATCCCCAATGTGCCGACCGCGCGGGAAGCCGGCCTGCCCGACTACAAGGCCTATTCCTGGTACGGCTTCTTCGGCCCGGCCGGCCTGCCTCGCTCCATCGTGGACCGCATGGCGGCAGCGGTGGAACTCGCGCTGTCCGACGCCACCATCGCCCGCCGGTTCGATGAGATGGGGACGCCCGCCATGCGCGGCTGGACGCCCGATCGCTTCGCCGCTTACGTCCGCGAGGAGAACGCGACCTGGGTGCCGCTGGTCCGCAGCCTCAACATCCGCGAATAGCGCGGGGGCGAATGGCTGCTGGCTGATGCTGCTCCGCATGATTGACGGGGCGCGCCTGGCAGGTTCACCCTTGCCCCGCGCTCGTTGAGGAGGTTGCCTTGTCCGATTCATCCGCCACACGCCGCACGCTGCTGACCATGGCCGGCGGCGCCATCACAGCCATCACCCTGCGCGATGCCTGGGCACAGCAACCGCGCGCGATGACCTTCGTCACGCCCTTCGCCCACATCCTGGCCTTCGTGGATGTGCTGAATGCCAGGGGCGGCGGCTACTTCGAGCGTGAAGGGCTGAATGTCACGATCGAGCAGGGCCGGGGTTCCGCCATGGCGGTGCAGCAGATCGTGGGCGGGGGCGCGCTGCTGTCGCGCACGGGCGTCGGCGATCACATCCGCGCATCCTCCAGGCCCGGCGGCGACGAGCTGATCGCGGTGGCGACGATCAGCCAGGGCTCGCCCTTCTACGTCATCAGCCACCCGAACCGCCCGGTCCGCAGCCCGGCGGATATGGCGGGCAAGACCATCGGCATCCTCTCCGTCGGCGGCGCGACCGAGATCGTGCTGGACACGATGCTGCAGGCGCGCGGCGTGGACCGGGCGCGTGTCGCGCGCCAGACCGCGCCGAATTCGCCCGCCGGGATGCAGTTGATCGAGCAGGGGCGCCTCGACGCCTACATCGTCTCGGCCGGTGTACCGGTGGCGTTGCAGGCGGCGAACACGCCGCATGTCTCGTGGAACACCGACGACGTCGCGCCCATTCCCGGCCAGTGCTACATCGCGCGCCGGTCGAGCGTGGCGCAGAATGGCGACATGGTGGTACGCTTCCTGCGCGCGGTGAAGCGCTCGCTGGACGACATGCTGGCTGACACCGACCTGTCCCGCACCATGGCCAATCTGCGCGGTTTCGAGATCGCGGAGATGCGGAATGCCGCGCTTGCGCCAGCAATCCTCCGCAACGAGATGCAGTTCTGGCTGACCGCCGGGCGGGAGAACCTGCTTCGCAACGTGCCGGAGCGCTGGCAGCGCGGCTACGACCTGATGGCGGCGGCCGGCTTCGCGCCCGCTGGCGGCCGGGCCGAGGCGCTTTATACGAATGAGTTCGTGAATCGCGCGCTGGCCTGATGCGCTTCCGGCGGTCAGAAGCTGCGCTGCTGCTGGTGGATCTCCAGCGCGGCTTCCTGCACCCGGAAGGCTTCGTCGCGGCGCAGGGGAGGGATGTTTCCGACTGTGCCGCCGCGGCGCGGCACTGCTACGTGCTGGCCCGGATCGCGCGGGATGCCGGGATCCCGGTGATCTGGAGCCGCCATGTTCTGCGCCCGGATCATGCCGATGGGGGCCTCCTGACCACGGAGTTGCGGCCGCGCCTTGGGCAGATCGGGGCGCTTGCGCTCGGCACCGCCGATATCGAGATTCCCGCCGAGGCGGGCGTGGACCCCAGCGACTTCGTCATCGACAAGCCGCGCTATTCCGCCTTCTTCGGCACCGCGCTCGACATGCTGCTGGCGGCACGCGGCATCCGCACACTGATGGTGGGCGGTGTCACCACCTCGATGTGCGTGGAATCCAGCGTCCGCGACGCCGCCCAGCGGGACATCCGTACCTTCGTCGTGCGCGACGCCGTCGCGGATTTCGATGCCGCGCGCCATGCTGCGTCGCTGTCGGCCATGGCATTCGGCTTCGCTCGCCTCATCGGCGCTGCGCCGGCGGCGGACGCGATCGCAGCCGGCACGGCGGAGTTCCCTGCCACCTGACGTCGCGCGGATAGACAGCATGTTGGAATCGCGTGACCATGCCGTGACGGAGCGCGGCTTGGCCGCATAAGACAGGATGGCCGCCATGGCCCACCCCGCCATCGCCTTCACCGGCGTCGAGAAACGCTACGCCACCCAGGACGGGATGGTGCATGCGCTGGCCCCGACCGACCTGTCCGTCGCACCGGGCGAATTCGTGGTGCTGCTCGGCCCGTCCGGCTGCGGCAAGACAACGATGCTCCGCATGATCGGCGGCCTGATCCCGGCCAGCGCGGGCGAGATCGCGATCGAGGGCAACAGCCTGTGGCGGGACGGGCAGCGGCAGGCGCAGGTGCTGTCCGACCTCGGGATCGTTTTCCAGGATGCGAATTTGTTTCCCTGGCTTTCCATCGACGAGAACATCGCCCTTCCGCTGGAACTGAAGGGCGTGCGGCGCGCGGAGCGGCTGGCGCGCGCGGCAGAGCTGACGCGCCTGGTGGGCATCGAGGGCTTCGGCAAGCGTTGGCCGCGCGAATTGTCGGGCGGCATGCGCCAGCGCGCCGCCATCGCGCGCGCGCTGTCCTACGACCCGCGCATCCTGCTGATGGACGAGCCTTTCGGCGCGCTCGACGCGATGACGCGGGAGGCGATGAACATCGAGTTGCAACGCATCTGGATGGCCACCGGCAAGACGGTGGTCCTGGTGACGCATTCGATCGTGGAGGCGGTCTTCCTCGCGGACCGCGTGGTGCTGCTCTCGCCACGGCCCGGCCGCATCGACTGTATCGAGCAGGTGCCCTTCCCGCGGGCGCGGACGCCGGACCTGCAATCCACGCCGGAATTCCAGGCTATCGTGCGCCGCCTGCGCCAGCGCCTGAACGAAATCAGCTAGGACCGCCCAGCCATGTCCGGTGCACCGCGCGGCCAGGAAGCCGCATCTTCCTCCCCCCGAAAGCGGCGCCTTCTGCCTGGCGAAGCGGCCCTGCCCTGGATCACGACGCCGCTGCTGGTCGGGACGCTGATCCTGATCTGGGACAGCTATGTGCGGATGGCCGGTGTCTCGCCGCTCATTCTTCCGCGCCCCGGCGCGGTCTGGCAGGCCTGGCTCGAGATGCTCGGCGACCGTCGTGCCTGGCACCACACCTGGATGACGGTCTACGCGACGCTGACGGGCTTCGCCTATGCGGCGACCATCGGCATCGTGCTGGGCGTGCTGATCGCGCGGGCGCGCTGGCTGGAACTGACGCTCAATCCCTTCATCGTCGCCACGCAGGTCATCCCGAAGGTCGCGCTGGTTCCGCTATTCGTCCTGTGGTTCGGCTTCGGCATCACCTCGAAGGTGATCGTCGCCGCCGTCCTGTCCTTCTTTCCCATCCTCACGAACACCGCGCTCGGCGTGAAGTCGATCGAGGAAGGGCACCGCGACGTGATGGTGTCGCTGAATGCGACGCGCTGGCAGGTGTTTCGTCGGTTGGAACTGCCCTCTGCGCTGCCCTACATCATTACCGGGCTTGAGGTCGGCATCGTGCTGGCGATCATCGGCGCGATCGTCGGCGAATATCTCGGTGGCAGTTCGGGCCTCGGCCATCTGCTGATCGCGCGGCTCAACGCCTTCGAGACCGACCAGATGTTCGCCGTGCTGATCCACATGTCGCTGCTGGGCTTCACCTTCTACTTCCTGATCGGCGCGCTGCGCAGGCGGCTTATTCCCTGGCACGCCTCCGCCCGGCCCAGGGTATGACGCAGGCGATGCTGGGCCCCGAGAGCGCGGAGCAGGCGCAGATCCTGGCGTCCGTCGAGACCTTCCTCGCGCGCGCCTTGCCGCCGGAGGAGATTCGCCGTCGGGACGCGCAGCATGTGCCGCCCTACGACCTGCTGGCGGAGATGGGTAGGGCGGGGTTCTTCGCGCTGGCTGTCCCGGTGGCGCATGGCGGTCTCGGCGCGGATTGGCACACGGTGGCCCTGGTGCAGGAACGCCTGGGTCGCCACGCCTATATGGCCGCGTCCATCTTCAATCGCGTGGTCGGTTTCGGGCTCATGTCCGTGCTTACCTATGGCCGCGAAGGCCAGCGGCGTGCGCTGCTGCCGCGTCTCATGGCGGGCGAGGCCTTCTGCGCCCTGGCCCTGACGGAACCGCAGGCAGGCAGCGATGCGGCCGCGCTCCGTACGCGCGCCGTCCGGTATGCCGGCGGCTGGCAGATCAGTGGCCGCAAGACCTGGATCAGCGACGCCCAGGGCGCGCGGTGGCTGATCCTGCCGGCCCGCACCGGCCCCGAGCGCGAGGGGCATCGCGGCATCTCGCTATTCCTGGTACCGACCGATGCGCCCGGCATCGCCATGACGCCGCTGCCGAAAATCGGCAACAACTGCATGCCGTCCTTCGATATCGGCCTGGACGAGGTCGAGGTCGGCGAGGACGCGCTGCTGGGCGAGGAAGGGCGCGGCTTCGCCCATCTGATGTCGACGCTGCATTTCTCCCGCGCCTCCATGGCCGCGACGGTGACGGGGGCGGCCGAGGCCGCGTTGCAACTGGCGCTGGAGCATGCGCGGAACAGGGTCCAGTTCGGCCAGCCGATTGGCCAGTTCCAGAGCGTGGCGCACCGCCTGGCTGATCTGCGGACTCGCGTCGATCTGTCGCGGCTGCTGGTCGCGCATCTGGCGCGCCTGATCGCCCGTGGCGCCCCATGCAGGCGGGAGGCGGCGCAGGCGAAGATCGTCGCCACCGAGACGCTGCGCGATGTCGCGGATGCCGGCATGCAGATCATGGCGAGCGCCGGCTATGCCGCCGGTAGCGACATGCAGCGCCTGTGGCGAGACTCCCGCCTCTATACCTTCGGCGAAGGCGCGAACGAGGTCCTGCGCGACAGCATCGCGCGCGACCTGGGACTCTCAGCAAGGAGCGTGACGTGACGGGCATCCGGGCGATTGACGCGGTGGTGAACATCTGGACGCCGGAAGCCCTGGCTGGCCGGCCGGACCGAACCGGCTTCTACACCAGCAAGATGCGTGTGAAGCGCGAGGTCTTCGAGGGCATGAGCCTCAAGGACATGATCGCGCGCATGGATGCGGCGGGGATCGAGAAGGCGTTCCTGATCGCCGCCAAGGTCGGCAGGCTCGGCCATCCGGCGTGCTACCATGTCGATTACCGCCTGGTCGCCGACGCCGTGCAGGCGCATCCGGATCGCTTCTACGGCCTGGCGGGCCTGGACCCGACGGAGGGGATGCGCGGCGTGCGCGAATTGCAGCGCGCGGTGACCGAATACGGCTTCATCGGCGCGCATTTCTATCCGCACTGGTACGAACTCTCGCCTGACCACGCCAAGTGGTATCCGTTCTACGCGAAGTGCGTGGAGCTGGATGTGCCGGTGCAGCTGCAGGTCGGCCAGTCCATGGTCTATGATCCCAGCTATCCGCTGCGCTCGGTCGGGCGCCCCATCGCGCTCGATGCCGTGGCTTGCGACTTCCCCGAGCTACGGATCATCGGCATCCATGTCGGCATTCCCTGGACCGAGGAGATGATCGCCATGGCGTGGAAGCATGCCAATGTCTTCATCGGCTCCGACGCGCACAGCCCGCGCTACTGGCCCGAATCCTTCGTGCACTACATTCGCAGCTACGGGCAGGACAAGGTCGTCTTCGGTACCGATTTCCCCGTGCTCGACTTCGGCCGCACCATGGCCGAGATCGACGCACTCGGATTGCCGGAGGCGGTGAGGGAGAAGTTCCTGCGGACCAATGTGCAGCGCATCTACAAGCTGGACGGGGGCGGCGCTTGAACCTCGCCGATGCCCTCGATGGCCACGCCAGGTCGCGCCCGACCCATCCAGCGCTGATTGAGGGCGCCTGCGTCACCACCTATGCCGCGCTTGCCGCCCGCGTGCGGCGGATCGCGGCCTGGATCCTTGGGCTTGGCCTACCCGAGGATCAGCCCGTCGGCGTCTGCCTGCGCGACACGGCGCAGCATGTGGCCGTGCTCTATGCGCTGGCGCGGGCCGGGCGCGCGATCCTGCCGCTCGATGTGCGCTGGACGTTGGCGGAGCAGCGGAATGTCGCCCTGCATTTCGGGGCATCCCTGGTGCTGGTCGAGCCTGACGCGACGCCAATTCCGGAGTGTCGCTGCGCGGTCCCTGACGAGCTGACGGACCAGGCAGCGGCGGGGATCGCCTTCGGCCATGACGAGCGCGCGCCCTTCGTGCTGTCCCTGTCGTCAGGCACCACCGGGCGGCCCAAGGGGCCGCTGATCACGCATGCCCATTTCCTCGCGCGCTTCCGCACGCATTGGATCAACCTCGGCCTGAATGGCCAGGATCGCTTCATCTGCGCGACGCCGCTTTACTTCGGCGGCGGCCGCACCTTTGCGATGTCGGTGCTGTTCTCTGGCGGCACGGTGGTGATGCTCCCGCCGCCCTGGGAACCGTCGGAGCTTCTGGCCTGCATCGCTGCGGAACGCGCGAGCAGCCTGTTCCTGGTGCCGACCCAGCTGCGGCGCCTGCTGGCGCTGAGCGATGCCGAGCTTGCACCGTTGCGCACGCTGAACCTGCTGCTGTCCTCTGGCGCGCCGCTTTCGCCGGAGGAGCGTGTGGCCATCCGCGACCGGCTCTGCCCGCGCTTCTTCGAATACTATGCCTCGACCGAGGGCGGTGGCGTGTCGCTGCTGACGCCGGAGGATCTCGGAGCGCGCGCCACATCGGTGGGCCGGCCTGTCTTCGGTGTCGATGTCGAGGTTGTGGACGAAACGGATCGGCCCATGCCGCCCGGCGAGGTCGGGTTGCTGCGCTACCGGGGGCCTGGCTGCGCGACCACCTATCATCGCGATCCGGAGGCATCGTCGGAGGCGTTCCGCGATGGCTGGTTCTACCCGGGCGATCTCGCATCCCTGGACGCCGAGGGTTACGTCACGCTGCGCGGCCGGCAGAAGGACATGATTATTCGCGCCGGCATCAATATCTATCCCGCGGATGTCGAAGCGGCCTTGAACGCGCATCCGGCTGTCGCCGAGAGCGCGGTGGTGGGTGTGCCGTCGCCGGAGTTCGGCGAGGAGATCGCGGCCTTCGTGCGCCTCAATCAACCGGTCGGCATCGACGCGCTGCTCGATTTCGCGCGGGCGCGGCTGCCGCGTCCGAAGTGGCCGCGACAGATCGTCGTGGTGGAGGATCTGCCGCGAAACAGTTCAGGCAAGGTGCTGAAGCGCGAGCTGGCGCAACGTGCTTCAGCGGCCGCTCAGGCTTGACCGCCTTCAGCCCAGGCGGGTCCAGGCCGTGACCTGCAGTGCGGAAGCGCGGACATGCACCACCGCGGGCACGCGGCGTGGTGCGAGCGCGGCATCCAATACGGGTGCGATCTCGGCCTCGGCGGCGATGGTGTAGCCTTCCGCCCCGAAGGCGCGGGCCCAGGCGACGAAATCCGGGTTCACCAGGTCGGCCGCAGCAGCAACGGGCCGGCCTGGATAGCGCTTGCCGTGATGCATCCCGATCGAGCCATAGGTGCCGTTGTCGGCGATGATGAGCACCGGCGCGGCGCCGTGGCGCATGGCGGTGGCGATCTCGTTGCCGGTCATCAGCGCGCCGCCATCCCCGACCACTGCGATGCTCTGCCGGCCGGGGAAGCGGATCGCGGCGGCGACCGCCATCGGCAGGCCCGCCCCCATGCCGCCCACCGCCGAGCCGAGGAAGATGTTGCGCGGCCCGAAGGGGATGTGGCGGTGGACGAAGCTGGTGAAGTTCCCGGCATCCGTCGTCAGCACCGCATCGCCCGCCATGCGTTGCGCCAGGGCGATGCAGACGGCGGCGAAGTTCACGCCATCCGGCGCGGGCGTGTGCGCCGGCGCGGTGAGTTCGCGATGGATGGCGTTGAGCCGCGCAACCCATGCGGCGCGGCCAGCCGACGCGGCGGGTTTGCGCGCGAGCAGTCCCGCGACGACGTCATGCGGGTCGGCCACGATCGGTAGCGCCGCGCGGAAGACGCGGTTGATCTCGGACGGATCGGGCCAGATGTGCACCAGTGGCAGTTGCGGATCCGGTGCCGCGGTGGGGAAGGTATAGGACTGGCTGACCACATCGGTCATGCGCTCGCCGAGCGCCACGAGAAGGTCCGCCTCGCGGAAGGCGGCCATCAGCTTGGGCTGCACGCGGTTGCCGACATAGCCGGCGTAATGCGCGTGGCGGCTGTCGAACAGATGCGGCCGGCGATGCGTGGGCGCGATGGGCAGCGTCCAGGCCTCCGCGAGGCGCGGCAGCGCGGCCAGCGCCTCGGGCGGCCCCTCCATCGCGCCGCCCACCAGCACCAGGGGGCGTTCCGCCGCGGCGAGCCTTGCGGCCAATTCGTCGAGCTGGACGGCGGATGCGCCGGGGATCGCGCGCGGGCGCGGCGCGGCGTCCGGCACGTCATCAGCCGGGTCGTCCAGCAGGTCTTCCGGCAGGATCACCGCGACGGGGCCGGGCGTGCCGCTCTCCGCCAGGTGGAAGGCGCGCGCCATGGCCTCGGCGGCCTGGGCGGGCTGCGAGACCTCGATCACCGCCTTCGTCGTATCCGCCAGCAGCTTGGCGTAGTCCTGTTCCTGCAGCGCGCCGCGGCCCATGTCGCGCCGCTCGATCTGGCCGACCAGTAGCAGCATGGGGATGGCGTCGTGGAAGGCGGTATGCAGGCCAATCATCGCATTCGCGACACCCGGTCCGCGAGAGACGAGGCAGAGCCCCGCCCGCCCGGCGCGCATGCGCCCATCCGCCGCCGCCATATAGGCCGCGCCGCCCTCATGACGGCAGACCACGAGCTTCAGCGCCGGCACATCCGTCAGCGCATCCGTCAGCCCCAGGAAGCTCTCGCCCGGGACGCAGTAGATCAGGTCCGCGCCATGCGCGACCAGGCTGTCTGCGATGAGCCTGCCGACGGAACGCGCCATGTCAGCCTTCCACGCGGATGCCGGCGTTGCGGATCACCTCCGCCCAGATGCGGCGTTCGCGCGTGATCTCCTCGCGGAAGGCGGCGGTGGAGGTGTCGCTTTCGTCGATCAGGGATTCGGTCAGGCGCGCCCGCACTTCCGGCCGGCGGACGCATTGGCCGATCTGGTTGGACCACCAGGCGACCCATTCGGGCGAGAGGCCCCGCGGCCCCGCGACACCCCACCAGCTGCCGCCGACCAGGCCTGGCAGCGTCGCCTGCATCACCGGCACGCCGGGCATCGTCGGGTGCGGCGCTTCGGTTGCGACGGCAAGGCCCCGCATGCCGCCGCTGCGCACATGCTGCAGGGCTTCCGGCAGCAGGGCGAAATAGACGTCGATGCGGCTGGCCATCAGGTCCACCAGCGCCGGCGCGCCGCCGCGATAGGCGACGAATTCCAGCTCGATCCGCGCCTGCTGCGCCATGCGCGCGGCCATCAGATGCGGGCTGGACCCGGCGCCGCCATGCCCGCAGGTCACGCGGTTGGCGCGCGCATAGGCGATGAAGCCGGCCATGTCGCGGAAGGGCGCGTCGGGGCGTGCCACCAGCACCATCGCGCCGCGCCCCATGCCGCCGATCGGGGTGAGTTCGGCGTCGGGATCGATCGGCATGGTCATGCCCGGCAGAACCGGGGAGACCGAGAGGTTGAAGCCGGATGCGATGGCCAGGACATGGCCGTCAGGCGCGCTGTTCGCCACCGCCTGCAGCCCGATGAAGCCGCCGGCCCCGGTGCGGTTTTCCACCACCACATTGCGGCCGATCTGCGGGCCGATCGCGGCGGCGACGATCCGCGCCATGGCATCCACGCTGCCGCCGGCGGCGAAGCCGACGATCCAGCGCACATCGCGCGAGACAGGCTGCGCCAGTGCGGGCGCGGCAAGGCCCGCGGGCAGGGCGGCGAGCAGGGCGCGCCGCGTGATCGGGGTGCTTCGCATGGTCGTCTCCCTTATTCCGCCGCGGCGGATCGTTCTGCGCCGTAGACCGGCGTCAGCCAATGGCGGTACTTCGGCACGGCGCCGGTCACCACGTCGAAGTACAATTGCTGCAATCGCCGCGTGATCGGCCCCGGCTCGCCCGCACCGACCGGGTAGTGGTCGATGGAGTTGATCGGCGAGACTTCGTGCCCGCTGCCGCAGAAGAAGGCCTCGTCGCAGACATAAAGCTCGGTCCGGTCGATGTCGCGTTCCAGCACCTCGAGGCCGAGCTCTGCCTGCGCCAGTTCGATCAGGGTGTCGCGGGTGATGCTCTCCAGGATGTCGGCGGTGACGGGCGGCGTGATCAGCTTGCCCTTCCGCACCATCATGAAGCAGGCGCCTGGACCTTCGGCGACCTTTCCGGCCTCGTTCAGCAGGATCGGCACCTGGAAGCCGTTCAGCCGCGCGTCGATGTAGGCCAGGCGCGAGTTATGGTAGTTCGCGCCCGACTTGATGCGCGATGGCGAGGCGAGGTCGGAGTTGCGCCGCCAGGTGGAAACACAGCTTCGCACCCCATGCGTCACGGATTTCGTCGTGGGCTTGCTGAAGGCCAGGATGAACATGCCCGTCCGGATTTCCTCCGGCAGGTAGTCGGTGAGTTCCCCTTCGGCGAAATAGGCCACAGGGCGGAAATGCACGTTGCCGCGATAGCCGCAGGCGCGGATCAGCGACATGCAGGCTGCCTCGATCTCCGCATCGGTGTAGGGGATGGTCATGCGCATGATGCGCGCGCCCTGGCGCAGCCGGGCGATGTGTTCCGCGTGGCGGAAGACGAACAGCTCCTGCTCCGCCTCCGACCAATAGGCGCGCTCGCCTTCGAAGACATTCTCGCCGCGCAACACACATTCGGTGGCGATGTGCAGCGTGGCCTGTTCCCACGGCACCAGCTTGCCGTCGAGCCAGGCGAAGGGGGCGGTCTTGGCCATGCTGTCAGCTCCCGCTGTCGATCTCGATAACGAGGTTGCCCTGCGCGTCCAGCGAGAAGCTGGCGTCGGGACCGATGACGGTGGTGGATTCGCGTTCCTCGACCACCGCCGGGCCGCGTAGGCGCAGGCCGGGCTTCAGGCGGTAGCGGTCATGCACCGTCGTTTCCACCAGGCCGGTCTGCGGGAACCAGGCGAGGCGGCTGCCCTTGCGCGATTCCCCGCCCTGCGTCGCGCCCAGTACCGGCGGGACTTCGGGGCGCGTCGCCGTCGCGTGCAGGCGCCAGCTCAGCACTTCCACCGGCGGGCCTTCGACCCGGCGGTCGAACAGGCGCTGATAGGCATCGAGGAAGGCGGCCTGCACGCTGGCCGCGTCGAGCGTCTCCGGCAGCGGCACAGGAATGTCGAAGCCCTGGCCGACATAGCGCATATCCGCGCTGCGCCGGAACACGATCTCCTCCTCCCCCGCGCCGGCCTCGGCCAGCAGGCGCCGGGCTTCGGCCTCCATCTCCGCATAGTGCTGCGCGACGCGGTCCCATTCCACGCCGGAGAGGCGCGCGACGCCGCTGCGCACCAGGTCGATCGCCGGCGCCGCCACCAGGAAGCCGAGCGCGGAGGCCACCCCCGCACCGGCCGGCACCAGGATGCGCGAGATCTTCAGTAGCTTCGCGAGCCCATAGGCATGCACCGGCCCCGCGCCGCCGAAGGCGAGCAGCGTGTAGCGCCGCGGGTCGCGTCCCTTCTCGGCGATGTACATGCGCGTCGCGGCGGCCATGTTCTCGTTCACGACGGCATGGATGCCGGCCGCCGCTTCAAGCGGCGTAAGGCCGAGCGGCTTGCCGAGATGCGCATCCATCGCGCCTTCCATCGTCGCGCGGTCGAGGCCCATCTCCCCGCCCAGGAAGTAGTCGGGCGAGAGGTAGCCGAGCAGCAGGTCGGCATCGGTGACTGTCGGCTGCGTGCCGCCACGGCCATAGCAGACCGGCCCGGGTACGGCGCCCGCGCTTTCGGGGCCGACCGTCAGCAGCCCCATCGCGGAGGCCTGCGCGATGGAACCGCCGCCCGCGCCGATCTCGATCAGGTCGATCACCGGCACCTTCAGCGGCAGGCCCGACCCCTTTCGGAAGCGCTTCACTCGCGCGGCTTCGAAGGTGGAGGCGTGCTCGGCCTCGCCACCCTCGATCAGGCACATCTTGGCGGTGGTGCCGCCCATGTCGAAGCTGATCATCTCCGACAGGCCCGCGGCGCGACCGACATGCATCGCCGCCATCGCGCCCGCGGCGGGGCCACTTTCGATCAGCTGCACGGGGTTGGCGCGGGCATGGCGCACGGTCGCGATGCCGCCAGCGGATAGCATCAGGTGCAGCTTGCCCCGCAGGCCGCGCGTCTGCAGCTCCGCCTCCAGCCGCTGCAGGTAGCGGTCCATCAGCGGCATGACATAGGCGTTCACGCAGGCGGTGTTCGCGCGTTCGTATTCGCGGATCTCGGGCGCGACGTCGGAGGAGAGCGTGATCGGCACGCCCGGCAATTCCTCTGCCAGGATCGCGCCGGCGCGGCGTTCATGCGCGGGGTCCAGGTAGCTGTGCAGGAGGCAGACGGCCACCGCCTCCACCCCCTGCGCCTTCAGGCTGCGCGCGGCCTCGCGCACTTCCTGCTCCGCCAGCGGCAGCAGCACGTCGCCCGCCGCGTTCAGCCGTTCCTGCACTGCGATGCGGCGCTGGCGCGGCACCAGCGGCTCGGGCTTTTCCAGGAACAGGTCGTAAAGATCGTAGCGCATCTCCCGCCCCAGCTCGAGGCTGTCGCGGAAGCCTTGCGTGGTGATCAGGCCGATGCGCGCGCCCTTGCGCTCGATCACGGTGTTGGTCACCAGCGTGGTGCCATGCACGACCTGCCTGACCGCGCCGATCTGCTCGCCCGCTTCCTCTAGCAGGCGCGCGATACCATCCAGGATGGCGCGGCCGGGATCGTCGGGCGTGGTCAGGCGCTTGCCGGTCAGCACGCGGCCGCGCGCGCCATCCACCAGAACGAGATCGGTGAAGGTTCCGCCGACATCAACGCCGATGCGCAGGGGCTGCATGGTCATTCCTTCGCCCCGTAGTCGCGGCGCGCGCCCTCGGGCGTGACGTAGCCGGCTTCGATGTCGCAGTGGAGCGCCGCCGGGTCGCGTTCGCGCGGATCGCCGACGCCACCGCCGCCGCCATAGTGCATCGTCAGCCGCGCGCCTGGCGGCAGGGTGGTGCGGCCCTTGGGATGCGGCGTCGTGCCATCCTGCAGCGCGACCTTCGCGGGCGCGCCGGCGCCGCCGCCGGCCAGCCCGCCCGCGGGGTGCTTCATGCGATCCGAGATGAGGGCGAGGCGCACGGGATCATCCGTCGTGACCTCCACCTCCACTTCCTGGCCGAGGCCGCCGCGCCAGCGACCGGCGCCGCCGCTATCGGCCAGCAGGTCCTTCCGCCAGACGACGACGGGCGCGCTGCCTTCGAAGGCCTCTACGGAACCGAAGCCGGAATTGGTCGGGAAGGCGGTTGCGTTCAGCCCGTCGCGCCCCTGCGCCGCCCCCATGCCGCCGCTGCCGAACATCACCTGGGAGAAGCGTTCGCCGCGCGTGTTGCGCCCGGTCCAGACCGGGCGCGGGGAGGGGGAGGAACTGTCCGCCAGCACTTTCTCCGGCACCACCTGCGCGAGGCACCCATAGATCGCGCCCGACAGGAACAGGCCGGTCAGGTGCCGCGCATTCACCGCCGCCGGGAAGCGCGGATTGAGGATCGAGCCCTCCGGCGCCGTTACCGTCACCGCGCGGTAGCTGCCTTCGTTGCGGGGCGTCGTCGGGTCCAGCGCGCATTTCAGCGGATAGACCGAATAGGCGTAGGTGTAGTTCATCACGCTGTTCAGCCCACGCGCGATCTGCGGGGACGTGCCGGTATAGTCCACGCTCAGCGTGTCGCCCGCGATGGTGACGGTGCAGGCGATAGTGGTCTCCTGGTCCTCATAGCCATCGGCCTTGATGACGTGGCGCCAGCGGCCATCGGGCAGGGCGGCGATCGCCTTGCGCATGGCGGCATCCGCCCGTGCCTGCAGCACGGCCGAGAGGTCGGTCAGGTCGTCGAGACCGGTATCCTCCAGGAATTCCACCAGCCGGCGCGCGCAGACGGCCTGCGCTGCGATCTGCGCGTAGATGTCGCCCATCACCTGGTCGGCCACGCGCACATTGGCCCGGATGAAGCGCGCCACCTCGCGGTTCTCGCGCCCCTCCACGAGAAATTTCGTCGGCAGGATACGGAGCCCTTCCTCGTGCACTTCCGTGCAATCGGCCGACCAGAGCACGCCGCCGATATCGGGCATGTGCGATGTCGCGCCGGCGAAGGCGACCAGCCGGCCGCGATGAAACACCGGCGAGACGGTGGTGATGTCCAGCAGGTGGCCGGTGGCCATCCAGGGATCGTTGGTGATCAGCACATCGCCCGGCCGCAATTCCTCCGCCGGTATCTCGGCCAGCATATGCGCCAGGGTGCGCGGCAGCAGGCCGACGAAGCTCGGGATGCCGATGGAGTTCTCGGCCAGGCTCGCGCCCTTCGCATCCATCAGCACGCAGGCGAAGTCGTTCGACTCCCGCACGATGGTGGAGAAGGAGGTTCGCAGCAGCGCGGCCGCCGCCTCATCGGCGATGGAGATCAGCCGGCTCCAGAGGATCTGCAGGGTGACAGGGTCGAAGCGCGCCATGCCGCATGCTTGCAGACCTCTGGCGAGGTGGGGAGCGGCGTCGTAGGGTGCCCAGCCATGAGTTCAGCTCAAGGTACGGCCGCGCTGCCGCTCTCCGCCCTGCGGGCCTTCGACGCCGCGGCGCGGCACCTGAACATGGCCCGCGCGGCAGCGGAACTGGGCGTCACCCAGGGCGCGGTCAGCCGCCAGATCGGCGCGCTGGAGGACCGGCTGCGCGAGACGCTGTTCCTGCGCGGCCCGCGCGGGCTGAAGCTGACCGAGGCGGGCGACCTGTTGGCGGATTACGTCCGGCGGGGCCTCGAGCAGCTGGAGACGGGGATGCTCCGGATCGACCAGCCCCGCTCCCGCGCCACGCTGGTGGTGAACGCCGCGCGCACCTTCGCCATGCGGGTGCTTGCGCCGCGGATCGGCGACTTCGTTCGCGCGCATCCCTGGATCGAGCTGCGGGTCGCCACGCATCGCTACTTCGCGCAGCTTCACGGTTCGGATGTGGATGTCGCGATCCGCACCGGCACCGGGGACTGGCCCGGCCATGTCGTCCGCCCGCTGACGGCGGAGGAGATGTTCCCCGTCTGCGCCCCCGCCCTGTGGTCCGGCCCGGCGCGCGACCTGCCGCCCGCCGCCTTCCTGGCCCGCAACACGCTGCTGCACTACGCCGAGCGTCCCCACTGGGCTGCCTGGGTGGCGCAGGCCGGGCTCGACCCGGCGCTGGCCCAGCCCGGCCCCCGCTTCGGGGAGACCGCGCTGGCCCTGGCCGCGGCCGAGGCAGGGCAGGGCCTCGCCATCGCCTGGGGCGTGCTGGTGGCCGATGCGCTGGCGGATGGGCGGCTGGTTCGCCCCTTCGCGCAGGCGCTGTCGGATGGCACCGGGTATCACCTGGTGATGACCGAGAACGCCGCCCGACGGCCGGCGGTGCAGGCCTTCGCCGCCTGGATCACGGGCTGCCTGGGCACGCAGCCGAGTTGACCTCCGCGCAAGCCCGTTATTCCCTCTCTCCGAATGGGGAGGATGGACGCATGGCTTGGCGAATGGGGCGGCGCGCGGCGCTGGGCACGGGGTTGGCGCTGGCGGCGGGGACCGCGCGAGCCCAGGGCGACTGGCCGCAACGGCCGGTTCGCCTTGTCGTCCCCTTCGCCCCCGGCGGCACCACCGATGTGATGGCGCGGCTGCTGGCCGAGGGCATCGCCGCGCGGCTGGGCCAGCCGGTGGTGGTGGAGAATCGCGCCGGCGCCGGGGCGACCATCGGCGCCACGCTGGTCGCCAGGGCGGTGCCGGATGGGCACACGCTGCTGATGTCCAACAGCACCTCGCATGGCGTCTCGCCCGCGCTCTACCCGACCATCGGCTATGACCCGATGGCGGATTTCACCCATGTCGCGCTGGTCGCCACCAGCCCCTCGGTGCTGGTGGTCAACCCTTCGCATCCCGCGCGCACGCTCGGCGCCTTCATCGCTGAGGCGCGGCGGGAGGGGGAGTTGCGCTTCGCCGTCGCGGGTCTTGGCACGTCGTCGCATCTCGCGGGCGTGCGGCTTGGGCTGACGCTCGGCGTGCCGGTGACAGCCGTGCCCTATCGCGGCGCGGGGCCGGCCATGACGGATGTGATCGCCGGCGTGCTGCCCGCGATGATGGACAGCCTGCCCTCTGCCGCGCCGCATATCCGCAGCCAGTCGGTGCGCGCGCTTGGCATCACGGCCGCGGAGCGCTCGCCCGCCCTGCCGGAAGTGCCGACGATGCGAGAGGCTGGGGTGGATCTGGTCAGCGCCGCGTGGTTCGGGCTGTCGGGACCGCGCGGCCTGCCGGCGCCGATCGTCGCAAGGCTGGCCACCGCCATCGAGGACGCACTGCGCGAGCCTCGCATGGTGGCGCGCTTCCAGGACCTGCTCGGCGCGCCGCCGCCGGACAGTACGCCGGATCGCTTCACCGCCTTCGTGGCGTCGGAACTGGCCGGTTTTGCGCCCCTGGTGCGCGCGGCCCAGCTGCAGCCGGGCTGATCGACCGTTCAAGACCGCGGCGGCCTGCGGGCGCCCCCCGTGCGATGATGCGCGTGCCGTCTTCGCAAGGGCGCCGTGCCGGCGCAGATTTGTCGGCCTGACGAGGAGGATACATCCATGGCCCAGTGGCTCAAGCGCTCCATCGCCGCGGCGGAGAAGGCCGCCGTGCAGGATTCCGTGCGGGCGACGGTTGAAGGGCTACTGGCCGATATCGCCGCGCGGGGCGACGCCGCGGTGCGGGAGATGTCGGCCCGCTTCGATGGCTGGGACCGCACCGATTTCCGCCTGACGGATGCCGAGATCCGTGCCTGCCTGTCTGAACTGCCGGCCCGTGCGCTGGACGACATCCGCTTCGCGCAGGAGCAGGTGCGGAACTTCGCCCAGGCCCAGCGCGAATCCATGAAGGATATCGAGGTGGAGACGCTGCCCGGCATCGTGCTGGGCCATCGCAACATCCCGGTGAATTCGGTCGGCTGCTACGTGCCGGGCGGCAAGTATCCGCTGCTGGCTTCCGCGCATATGTCGGTGGTTACCGCGAAGGTCGCCGGCGTGCCGCGCATCATCACCTGCGCGCCGCCCTACCAGGGCAGGCCCGCGCCCGCGATCGTCGCAGCCCAACACCTGGCCGGGGCGGATGAGATCCGCGTCCTCGGCGGCGTGCAGGCGGTCGGCGCGATGGCGCTGGGGACGGAGACCATCTCGCCCGTGGACATGCTGGTCGGCCCCGGCAACGCCTATGTCGCGGAGGCCAAGCGCCAGTTGTTCGGCCGCGTTGGCATCGATCTCTTCGCCGGTCCCACCGAGACGCTGGTGATCGCCGACGAGACGGTGGATGGCGAGATCTGCGCCACCGACCTGCTAGGTCAGGCCGAGCACGGCCCGACGAGCCCCGCGATCCTGCTGACGGATTCCGAAAAGCTGGCCCGCGACACGATGCTGGAAGTAGACCGGCTGCTGGGAATCCTGCCCACCGCCGGGATCGCGGCCAAGGCCTGGGCCGATTACGGGGAGGTGATCCTCTGCGCCGACAAGGCCGAGATGCTGCGCGAGGCGGACCGCATCGCGAGCGAGCATGTGCAGGTCATGACCTCCGACGACGATTTCTTCCTGAAGAACATGACCAATTACGGCGCCCTGTTCCTCGGCGCGCGCACCAACGTGTCCTATGGCGACAAGGTGATCGGCACCAACCACACACTGCCGACGCTGGGCGCCGCGCGCTACACGGGCGGGCTGTGGGTGGGCAAGTTCCTCAAGACCGTCACCTACCAGCGCGTGCTGACCGATGAGGCGAGCGCGATGATCGGCGCCTATTGCTCCCGCCTCTGCATGCTTGAGGGCTTCGTCGGCCATGCCGAGCAGGCGAATATCCGCCTGCGCCGCTTCGGTGGGCGCAACGTGCCCTACGGCGCCGCGGCGGAGTGAGGACGATGGAGGTCACGATCCCCAAGACACCGTCCATGCGTCTGGATGGGCGCCGGGCGCTGGTGACGGGCGCGGGTCGCGGCATCGGGCTCGGTGCGGCGGCGGCGCTGGCCGGGGCAGGGGCGCATGTGGTTCTCGCGGCGCGCAGCGCGAAGGAGATCGAGGCGGCAGCAGCCGCCATCCGCGCCGATGGCGGCTCGGCCGAGGCGATGGTGCTGGACGTGTCGGAGATCGAGGAGGCTGCGCGCCGCATCGCCACCGCCGGGCCCTTCCACATCCTGGTCAACAATGCCGGGACCAACCGGCCCGCTGCCTTCCAGGATGTGACGCCGGCCGATTTCGACACGGTGATGTCGCTCAATGTCCGCGCCGCCTTCTTCGCGGCGCAGGCGGTGGCGCGCGGCATGATCGAGGCCGGGATCGCCGGGACGATCCTGCATGTCTCCTCCCAGATGGGCCATGTCGGCGCGCCGCGGCGGAGCGTCTATTGCGCGTCCAAATGGGCGATCGAGGGGATCGCGCGCGCGATGGCGCTCGACCTCGCGCCGCATGGCATCCGCGTCAATACGCTCTGCCCCACCTTCATCGAGACGCCGATGACGCGCCCCTTCCTGGCCGATCCGGCCTTCAAGGCCAGCGTGGTCGGCAAGATCAAGCTGGGCCGGCTGGGGCAGGTGGAGGACCTGATGGGCGCGATCCTGTTCCTGTGTTCGGACGCGGCCGGCCTTGTCACCGGATCCTCGCTGCTGGTGGATGGCGGCTGGACGGCGGAGTAGGCTGGCAGACGCCGCAGCCCCAGGCGCGCTGGCCATCTTTGCCATCCCGCGCGACGGAACAGGCGCCAAGAAGGAGTGCGGTTGTCCGGCGGCATGCAGAGAAGCCGATTGGCGCCTAGCTCCGCTCTCCCCTAACCTCCGCGGCAGTGCCGATATGCGAGGTGGCAGCCCAGTTCGCTTCTAGGCTCAGGCCTCATTGTCCGAGCCGGAAGATGACGATGGCGGCGATTGTGATGGCACCGAAGAAGGCGGTTGTGCATCGATCGTAGCGGGTGGCGATGCGCCGCCAGTCCTTGAGGCGGCCGAAGGCGATCTCGATACGGTGGCGCTGGCGATAGAGCGCCTTGTCGTAGGGGATCGGCTGCTTCCGGTTCTTCTTGGGCGGGATGCAAGCGGCGATGCCGCGCTCGGCCAGCACGGCACGGAACGGGTTGCTGCCTTAGCCGCGGTCGGCGATCAGCTCGCGGGCGGGCGGCGGTTTGGGCGGTGCGTCGCCATGGTGGCGAAGTCCATGGCCTGCACATCGACGCGCATCCCCGCCTGTTGCGGCTGCTCCGCCAGCACTAGCGTCGCGGCGTGCAGGCAGGGGTTGTCCGTCGGGTCCATCAGCCGGTTCGCTGGAATACGATCAATCCACCCAAGGGCAGCTGGCCGTGTCCGTGCCCCCAAACACCCGTGAACGAAACTATCGCGATCCGATCTCGTTCTGGCCTGCTGCCGGGTTACATCATCCGAGGAGCGCACGTTGTCAGGATCGAGCATGTCCAGCCCGGTGGCCGGCACACCCGGCAATGACAACCTGTCGGGCACCGATGGGAATGACACCGTCTTCGGCCGTGGCGGCGATGACTACATCGGCAGCGGGGAAGGCGACGACATCATCATCGCTGGCGCCGGCAATGACGGGCTGCATGCGGGCCGCGGCTGGGACCGGGGCATCTGGTCCGGCCAACTGGCCGAGTACAGCTTCCATTGGGACGGCAATGTGGTCTGGGTGACCGACAGCGTCGGCGGGCGCGACGGCAGCGACTGGACCTATGGCGTGGATTATTTCCAGTTCGTAGACATCATGGTAACGCGCAACGACATCTGGACCGGCAGGGTTACGAACACGACGGCGAGCGCCCCTTTCCCGGCGCCGATCGACATACCGGCGAGCGGCATGATCCCGGTGCCGCCGGAGGGCGGATCCCCCACACCGACACCGACACCCACACCCACGCCCGGCCCCACCCCGCGCACGCCGGCCAGCCTCACGTTCGGCACCGGACCTGACATGCTGGTGCTCCGCATCTCGCAGGATGCCTGGAACGGCGATGCCGAATACGTGGTGCGCGTGGATGGCGTGCAGATCGGCGGGACGCTGGCGGCCTCCGCGCTCACCGGCTCGGGCCAGGTGGATCTGGTGACCATCCGCGGTGATTGGGGGCCAGCCGCGCATCGCGTGGAGGTGCAGTTCCTGAACGATGCCTGGGGTGGCACATCGCAGACCGACCGCAACCTGCAACTGGAAGGCGCGACCTATAACGGCAGGGAACTGGCCGACGCGAACCTGCGCGTCGGCATGAACGGGACGCAGGCTTTCTCCTTTACCGAGGCGACCGCCTTTCCCACGCCAACACCGACACCCACACCTGCGCCGACACCGGCCGCAGTGAACCTCACTATCGGCTCGGGCCCTGACAGCCTGGTGCTGAGGGTCACGCAGGACGCCTGGGCCGGCAACGCTGACTACGTGGTGCGGGTGGATGGCGTGGAGATCGGCGGCACGCTCTCGGCCTCTGCTATCGCAGGCTCTGGCCAGGCGGTGAACCGCGCCGGGTTTGCCGGAGGCTCCAACCTTTGATGATGGCGTCGAGGTCGCGGAACAGACGGAGCGAGAGATATCGGTCGCGCAGGTGCAGCCTATAGTCGTTCGGTCGGGTTCAGCTTCGGGCTGTAGGGCGGCAGGAACACCAGGCTGCCATTTGCGGGCACGGTGATCTCGCCGGCGATGTGCCGGCCGGCGCCAGTGAGCAGGAGGGCGTCGAACTCCACCTTCTTCGCCAGGAAGGCGGCCAAGCACCTGATGCGCGCAGCATCGACACCAGGTGGACCCACCAGCGCGATCCTCGAATCCCGCCTTGACCCGCCCTCCCCCGCGTTCGTCATGGCATGGCGGCCGAGATGCCGCCGTCCACGAGCAGTTCCGTGCCCGTGATGTGCTTGGCCTCGTCGGATGCCAGGAACAGGACGGCGTGGGCGACGTCCCAGGCATCGCCCATCCTGCCCATCGGCACCTGGGCGTTGCGCTTCGCGATCAGGGCCGCGGCGTCGTTGGTGCCCAGTTGCCGCACGAGGCGATGCTCCACCAGCGGTGTATGCATGAGACCCGGGATGACGGTGTTGCAGCGCACCCCGGCCTTTGCATTTTCGATCGCCACGGACTTGGACAGCGCGATTACACCATACTTGGCGGCGCTGTATGCGATATGCGGCCGGTCCGCGCCCATGCGCAGAGCCGCGATCGAGGCGAGGTTGACGATCGCACCACCCGCACGGCGCCGCAGATGCGGAAGCGCGAATTTACAGCCCAGGAAGGCGCTGCGGAGATTGAGGGCGATCTGCTTCTCCCAGACCTCCTCCGGCATGCTTTCCGCGCCCCCAGGGTGGGAGCCGCCGACATTGTTCACCATGATGTCGAGCTGCCCGAAGCGTGCCACGCAGGCCTCGACCGCCGCCTCGAAGGCGGTGCTCGATGTCACATCGCAGATCCCGACCTCGGCCGTTCCGCCTTCGCCGTGGATGATGCTGACGGTTTCCTCGACGGCGGTCGGGTTGTTGTCGATGGCCAGGACCTTCGCGCCCTGCCGCGCCAGCAGCACCGCCGTGGCCTTGCCATTGCCCCAGCCAGGCCCCACCGACCCCGCACCTGTGACGATGGCGACCTTGCCTGTGAGATCGAGCACGTTCTTCCCCTCTGGTGCCAGTTGCTGAACGGCCATGATGGCGGCGCGTGGTCTCCTCGCACAGGGCGGCAGCCGCGATGTCCGTATTGCCGACGCAACTTCGACGTCAGACCTACGTCTATCCTCCCAAAGTCATGATGGGCCCCCTCAAAGGCGCCAGCCGAACCGTCAAGCCGGGCGCCTATCCAGTGCCGGTGAAGGAGACCTGGTGGCGGCCGCCGCACCTGCGTTTCTCGGTGCTCGGGCCGTCCTCGCTGTCGCGGCTCGTCACCCAGATGTACTTCCGCGGCGATCCGCTGAACGCGCTCGACCGCATCCTGAATTCGATCCCCGACGTCGCGGCGCGGGAGCGGCTGATCGCGCGCGACCTGCTGCCGGCGGAGGTGGGCGACCAGTGGCTGGGCTTCACGCATGACATCGTGCTGCGCGGCCGCCACGCCACGCCGGCAGTGCCATGAGGAGCGATGCCGCATGAGCCTCTCCGCGCCCAGGCCGCTTCGGGCACCGACATCGCAGCACACGATCGGCTCCTTCTTCCCGCATACCTTCTTCCAGCCGGGCGACAACGACCTGACCATCGTCGCGCATTGCGCTGCGCCGATGCGGCGCGGCGCCATGCGCGGCGATGCCGAAGACGAGACACCCTTCTTCGAGGAGTGAGGGTTCGGCTGTGGGGGGCACGGGAGAAGGTTAGGCCCGTGCCGGCCCCTGCCCGCGGCGGCAGTTCGTGGTCGCAGTCGCCTGCGATCTCGTGCGGTAAGTTGGCTGACGGTCCGGCTTGTCAGAGCGGCTTCCGCCTGTCGTTCAGGCCGCGACGATGGTCGCGAGTTGCGGGCCGCGGTCCAGCAGGTCCTGCGTGGCGCTCCCGAATATCATGTTGTGCAGCGGTGCGTGGCGCACGCTGCCCATCACGAGCAGCTCCGCCTTCGTGCTTCTTGCCGTGGCAAGGATCGCTTCGAGCGCCGTGCCGCTGCCGCGCCGCGCGGCGCTGAAGCGGGCTGTCGCGCCGTGGCGGGCCAGGAGATGCGTCAACTCGATGCCCGACTGCCCCGCCCGCAGTTCCTTGTCGTCGGTGACTGTGACGACGATGGTCTCCGCGGCCCTTCGAATGAAGGGCAGGGCGCCATGTGCCGCCCGCACGGCGGCGGGCGTCGCGTCCCAGGCCAGCACGATGCGTGATGGTGGCGCCAGAAGCGGCCGTCCCTCCGGCACGATCATGACAGGGCGACCGCTGTCGAAGATCGCGGCATGCAAGACAAGGCGTCGGGCCTGACCCTGGTCGTGGCGCCAGTTGAACACGCCGAGGTCGCTCACGCGCAGATGATCGGCGAAGACCTCTCCGACGCCATAGGCGAAGCTGCTGCGGGATCTGATGTCGCACAGAAGAGCGCGGCGGTCGGCCAGGGCGCGCACCCGCGCGACCGCGCTGGCTTCCGCCGAGGTGGGATCGCGGTCCGTCGTCGCTGCGGCCACACCTTCCGCCTCGATCGGGAAAACGAGCGCTGTGAGAGCCGCGGAAAAGGATTCGGCCAGCACGAAGGGTGTCGCAAGCGCAGCTTCGACCGCGGCGGGTTCGTCCGGTTCGACAAGGGTAACAAGGGTTGTCAGGGTCATGAGCGGTAATCTCCCGGCTATTCGGATGGACCTGCCGGGTTCGGTCCCCGCATGGCCGTCCTGACGGACCGATGGTTCGCCGCAGCGCGGCAATCACATGCGTCCGATGGTGGGAGGATGCGCCGAAGCGGCGCGAACGACATTGATCTGCGTCAACTCATCGCCGACGCGGCGCTCAGCTTCGATCGTCATCAGGATGGGCCTGCAAGGCAGGCGCACGGGCCTCGTGCCCGTGGTTGTCATGACAGCCGGAACAAAGGGCTCGTCGTGGCGAAGACCTGGCGCCCGGAGGCGCCAGGCCGCTCTGTTCGCCATGAGGCGCTGGGGTGCGCCCAATGGCGGGTGGCGTGGCTGACAATGACGGCTGTCGTTCCCGTCGCTGTCAGCCACGCCATGCGCCGTTCAGGCGCGCGGCTGTCAGTCCGCGAACTGGCCGGCCGCCTGGATCAGCGGGCGCCACTTGGCGATGTCGGCCTGCCAGAAGCTGCGATGCGCCTCCGGCGTCGCGCGCGCGACCGGGACGGGCGCGGTGCCGAGATCGGCGAAGCGGCGCGCGATGGTCTCATCGCGCAACGCATGCACCAGGGCGCGGTTCAGGCGCTCCACGATCGGGCGCGGCGTGTTCCGTGGCGTGTAGAGGCCGTGCCACACGCTGACCTCGAAGTCGGGCAGGCCGGCTTCGGCGGCGGTGGGCAGGTCGGGCAGGGCGGCGATGCGTTCCCGCGTCGTCACCGCGAAGCCGCGGATGGTGCCGGCGCGGATCTGCTCGGTCGTGTTGGTGGTCTGGTCGCACATAAGGTCTACCGTGCCGGCCACCAGGTCGTTCATCGCCGGGCCCGTGCCGCGATAGGGAACCGTGGTGAAGGGCGTGTCGAGCGCCTTCTGGAACAGCAGGCCGCACAGGTGGCTCGCGGCGCCGATGCCGGCATTGGCGTAGTTCAGCCGCTCGCGTTCGCGGCGCACCACCTGCACCAGCTCGGCCAGGTTGTTGGCCGGGAAGTTGCGGCGCGCGACCAGCGTCATCGGCACTTCGGTCACCAGGCCGACCGTCTCGAAGCCGTTGATCGGATCATAGGCCAGGCGGCGGTAGAGCGTCGGGATCGTCGACATGCCGATGTGGTGCAGCAGGATCGTGTAGCCATCCGGCCGGGCCTGCGCCACGCGCTGCGCGCCGAGCGAGCCGCCGGCGCCGGCGACATTTTCCACCACCACGGTCTGGCCGAGTTCCGCGCCCATCGACTGCGCGATCAGCCGGCCGACCGTGTCCGTCGGCCCGCCCGCGGCGAAGGGAATGACCATGGAGATCGTGCGCGTGGGGAAGGGGGCCTGCGCGAGGGCCGGAGTGGCCAGGGCGGCCGCGGCCGCGCCCAGCAGGGCGCGCTTGCCAAGAAGAAGCATGTGACGGTTCTCCCGAAGTATCGTGTGGCCTGATCCTACGGCGCCGCCGCAAGATCTTCGCGGCCCGCGTCTAGATCAAAGCCGAAGAAGACGCCAGCATTTTGCCGTCGATCAACAAGCCGCCAGTAAACCGCCTTTGTCAGGCGTCCATCTTGAGGGCTGCGATGAAGGCGCTTTGCGGAATCTCCACCTTGCCGAATTGCCGCATGCGCTTCTTGCCTTCTTTTTGCTTGTCGAGAAGCTTGCGCTTGCGGCTTATGTCGCCGCCATAGCATTTGGCGGTCACATCCTTCGACATGGCGCTGATCGTCTCTCGCGCGATCACGCGCCCGCCGATCGCGGCCTGGATGGGGATCTTGAAGAGCTGGCGGGGGATCAGCTCCTTCAGCTTCTCGCAGATCTGCCGGCCGCGGCGGTCGGACTGGCTGCGATGCGCCATGAAGGACAGCGCATCCACCGGTTCGGCATTCACCAGGATCGAGATCTTCACCAGGTCGCCGGCCTGGTAGCCATCGACCACGTAGTCGAAGCTGGCATAGCCGCGGCTGATCGACTTCAGGCGGTCGTAGAAGTCGAACACCACCTCGTTCAGCGGCAGGCGATAGACGGCCATGGCGCGGTTGCCGACATAGGTCAGCTCCACCTGCTGCCCGCGCCGTTCGTTGCAGAGCGTCAGCACCGGCCCGAGATAGTCGTCGGGCACCATGATGGTCGCCTTGATCCACGGCTCCTCGATCTCGTCGATCACGCTCGGGTCGGGCATGTCGGCGGGGTTGTGGAGCTCGATCGTCTCGCCATTCGTCTTGCGGATCTTGTAGACGACCGATGGCGCCGTCGCGATCAGGTCGAGGTCGAATTCGCGGCTCAGCCTCTCCTGCACGATTTCCAGGTGCAGCAGGCCGAGGAAGCCGCAGCGATAGCCGAGGCCGAGTGCGGCGCTGTTCTCCGCCTCGTAATGGAAGCTGCTGTCGTTCAGGCGCAGCTTGCCCACGGATTCGCGCAGCTTCTCGAAATCATCGGCATCGACGGGATACAGCCCGCACCACACCACCGGCACGCTCGGCTTGAAGCCGGGCAGCGGTTCGGTGGCGGGGTTGCGGTCCTCGGTCAGCGTGTCGCCGACATTGGTGTCGGCCACGGTTTTGATCGCGGCGGTGACGAAGCCCATCTCACCCGGCGAGAGGTAGTCCACGGGGACCATCTTTGGCGTGAAGACGCCGACCTGTTCCACCGTATGGGTGGAGCCGTTCGACATCATGCGGATCTTCTGGCCCTTCCGCAGCGTGCCGTCCTTGATCCGCACCAGCACGACCACGCCGAGATAGGCGTCGTACCAGCTATCCACCAGCAGCGCCTTGAGCTTGCCGTTCGGATCGCCGCTCGGCGGGGGCAGGCGCGTGACGATCGCTTCCAGCACCCCTTCGATGTTGATGCCGGTCTTGGCGCTGATCATCACCGCGTCGGAGGCGTCGAGGCCGATCACGTCCTCGATCTGCTGCTTCACGCGGTCGGGCTCCGCGGCGGGCAGGTCGATCTTATTCAGGATCGGCACGATCTCGTGGTTGGCGTCCAGCGCCTGGTAGACATTGGCCAGCGTCTGCGCCTCCACCCCCTGCGAGGCATCGACGACAAGCAGCGAGCCTTCGCAGGCCGCGAGGCTGCGGGAGACTTCGTAGGCGAAGTCCACATGGCCCGGCGTGTCCATCAGGTTCAGCGTGTAGGTCTTGCCGTCCTTGGCCGGGTAGGTCAGCCGGACGGTCTGCGCCTTGATGGTGATGCCGCGCTCGCGCTCCAGCTCCATGTTGTCGAGGAGCTGTTCCTTCATGTCGCGCAAGGCCACCGTGCCGGTGGTCTGGATCAACCGGTCGGCCAGCGTGGACTTGCCGTGGTCGATATGCGCGATGATCGAGAAGTTGCGGATGCGGTCGAGGGGTACGTCGGTCATTGGCGGCCCGTGGATTTCCCCGTCAGATAGGGGTTGTGCGGCGCGGTGGGAAGCGTCCGCTTATCTGGGGAGATAAGGTCGCAGCCGCCACATGGCCCAGGCCCCCAGAAGTGGCCCCGGCGCCAGCACCGCGAAGGCCCATTCCCAGCCCAGCAGCCCGACCGCGGCCGGGACGATGCCGATGGTCAGCACCGTCAGCAGGAAGCCCAGGCAGGTCTGCACCGTCAGCATGGTGCCGACATAGTCGGGCGGCGAAAGGGTCACGATACAGGCCGAGAATTGCGCCGAATCCGCCACCACGGCGAAGCCCCAGACCAGCGCGATGGCCAGTGCCAGCGCGGGCCCCGCCAGCGCCCAGGCCGGCCCGATCAGCAGCGCGCAGGCGCCCGAGACCAGCATGCAGATGGCCGCCACCGCCGCCCGGTCCCACCGATCCGCCACCACGCCCGCGACCACGCAGCCGACCGCGCCCATCGCCAGTACGGCGAAGACGAAGGGCCCCGCCTGGCCCGGCGCCCCGCCCAGCACACCGGCCAGGAACAGGCCGATCCAGGCCCACATGGCGTAGAGTTCCCACATATGCCCCAGATAGCCGAGGTTCGCGTAGCGCAACCCCTTGTTCCGCCACGCTTCCAGCGCCTGCGCCGGGCGAAACGGGGGCCGCGCGCCCAGCAGCGGCCCGGGCCGGAAGAACAGGATCGCGAGCCCCCCAAGCCCCGCCAACACGCCCGCCCCCAGATAGGCCGCCTGCCACCCGATGCCCCCCAGTAGGGTCGGGATGGCATGCGGCAGCGCCGAGCCCAGCGTCACCGCGCCCACCAGCATCCCGATCAGCAGGCCGAGATCGCCCCGTGCCCAGGACGCCGCCAGCTTCATCCCCACCGGATAGACGCCCGCCATCGCCGCTCCCGCCACGAAGCGCAGCGCGAGCGCCGCGCCGCCGGAAGGCGCCACCAGCGTCTGCGCCAGCGTCGCCGCCGAGGCCAGCAGGCCAGCAGCCAGGAACAGCAGCCGCGGATCGCGCCGATCCGCCAGCGACAGGACTGCCGAGATCAGCGTCCCCGCGACGAAACCCAGCTGCACCGCCGCGGTCAGCCAGGCCGCCCGCGCCGGGGTGACGAGGCCCGAGGCGAGCAGGTCCGGCACCGCCGCCGTGCCCGCGAACCAGACCGAGAGCGTCAGCACGACAGCCAGGCACAACACCCCGAGGTGCCGCGCCTTGCCGTCGGCGGCACTCATCCGCGCAGCACCGCGCCGGTGGCCTTGGTCACGGCGGCCACGATCTTCTGCGCCGCCGCCTCGATCTCGGCATCGGTCATCGTCCGCTCGCGCGGTTGCAGCGTGACCTGGATCGCGAGGCTCACCTTGCCTTCCGGCAGCTTCTCCCCGGCGTAGCGGTCGAACAGCACGGCATCGGTGATCAGCGCCTTGTCGGCGCCCCTCGCGGCGCGCAGCAGCGCCTCCGCCCCCACGCTTTCATCTACCAGGAAGGCGAAGTCGCGCCGCAGCGGCTGGAATTGGGGCAGGTCGGGCGCGCCCTTCTTGCGCTTCTTCGGCTCCGCGACCGCATCGAGGAACACCTCGAAGGCCACGGCCGGGCCCTGGATATCCAGCGCGGCGCGGATCTGCGGGTGCAATTCGCCGAAGGTGCCGAGCACGGTCTTCGGCCCCTGCCGCACCACGCCGGACCGGCCCGGATGGTAGAAGCCCGGCGCATCGGCCGTGACCTGGATGGCGGCTAGCGGCACGCCGAGCGCGGCCAGCGCCGCCAGCATGTCGCCCTTGGCGTCGAGCCAATCGACCGCCCGGGCCGGCTCAGCCCAGTTCGGCGCCGTCATCCCCGCCCGCAGGCCGGCCGCCACGGCCAACTGGCTGGTGGGGCCGGAGGTGTCGCGATAGGCGCCGCCGATCTCCGCCAGCGCCACGTCGCCGAAGCCGCGCGCCGCGTTGCGCGAAGCCGCCATCGCCAGAGAAGCGACCGGCGTCGGCCGCATCTGGTCGAGGTCGGAGGCAATCGGATTTTCCAGCCGCAGGCTGTCCGGCGTCTCACCGAACAGGGCAGCCGTGTCGCGCGCGAGAAAGCCGTAGGTCACGCAATCCTGCATCCCGCGCGCGGCCAGCACGCGGCGCGCAAGTGCCGCGCGGGCCTGCTTCGGGCTCAGCGCCGCGCGGGGGACGGGGGAGGCGACGGGCAGCGACACCGCCGGCACGGCATCGAGCCCGCCGAGGCGCAGCACCTCCTCCACCAGGTCGCATTCCGGCTCCATCGCGGCGCAGCCCTCGGCCGCGATGCGGGCGCGTTCGGCGGGCAGCGAGGGCGACTGCGCCAGCGGGCCGTGGCCCGCGATGTCGTTGCGCCAGGGCGGCACCGCGACGGTGATCGCCTGATCATCCCGCGCGACGGTATGGAGGCCGAGCGCGGCGAGGCGCCGTTCCGCTTCCTCTTGCGGCAAATCGAGGCCGCCGAGCCCGGCGATACGCTCGAAGCGCAGCGTCGCGTTGCGGACCCAGCCCGGTTCCGCGCCGGCGGAGGACACCTCGGACGCCTCGCCGCCGCAGAGATCGAGGATCATCCGCGTCGCGGCGTCCAGCGCCTTCGGCAGCAGCGCCTGGTCCAGGCCGCGTTCGAAGCGGGATCGCGCATCGGTGCGGACATCGTGGCGTCGGCCCGAAAGGGCCACGCGCACGGGATCGAACAGCGCGCATTCGATGAAGCATTCGGTGGTGCCCTCGTCGCAGCCCGAATGCTCGCCGCCGATGATGCCGCCCAGCGCCTCGACGCCCTTGGCATCGGCGATCACGCCATCCTCATCGGTCAGCGCATAGGTCTTGCCGTTCAGCGCGAGCAGGTCTTCGCCGGGCCGCGCCATTCGCATGGACAGCGTGGTGCCCGCCACCTTCGCCACATCGAAGACATGCAGCGGGCGGCCGACGGCGAAGGTGAAGAAGTTGGTCACATCCACAAGCGCGTTGATCGGGCGCAGCCCGATGGCGGTCAGCCGGTCCTGCAGCCATTGCGGCGAAGGCCCGTTCTTCACGCCCCGCACCGCGCGGCCGAGCACCCAGGTGCAGGCGCGCGGATCCTCGATGGTCCAGCGCAGCGGTGAGGGATAGGCGGCCGCGACCGGCGCGACATCCCACGGCTTCAACGTGCCGAGGCCCGCGGCGGCGAGGTCGCGCGCAATGCCGCGAACCGAGAGCGCGTCGCCGCGGTTCGGCGTGACCTTGATCTCGATGATCGGGTCGTCGAGGCCGGCATAATCCACATAGCGCGCACCAATGGGCGCATCGGCGGGCAGTTCCACGATGCCGTTGTGGTCGTCGCCGAGCCCCATCTCCCGCGACGAGAGCATCATCGCTTCGGACTTCACGCCGCGGATCTCGCCGATCTTCAGCGTGATGCCCGTGCCCGGGATATAGGCGCCCGGCACCGCCGCGACGCCGACCAGCCCCGTGCGCGCATTCGGCGCCCCGCAGACCACCGAATACTCGCGCCCATCGCCAAGATCGACGCGCAAGGCGCGGAGGCGATCGGCGTTCGGGTGCTGCACCGCCTCGATCACGCGGGCGACGCGGAAGGAAGCGAGGGTGGCCGCGCGATCCTCCACGCCTTCCACCTCGATGCCGATGG
>JBIIRI010000117.1:0-11235 GCA_044341625.1 Roseomonas sp. | reverse complement strand
CGGCGATTCGATGCCGGACGACAGGCCAAAGGCCGATTCATCGGCTTCTGCCGTCGTGAAGCCGCCGGAGTGAGAGGGGCAGGGCCATGCCGGACAGCACAGGCAACCTCGCGAAGCCGATCATCCTCGTCGTCGAGGATGAAGCCCCGCTTCTGACGCTGCTGCGCTACAACCTGGAAAAGCAGGGCTTCCGTGTCGAGGAAGCGGCGGACGGCCAGGAAGCGCTGCTGCGGGTGGCGGAGATCAAGCCGGATCTCATCCTGCTCGACTGGATGCTGCCCGCCCTCTCGGGGCTTGAGGTCTGCCGCCAGATCCGGCGCCGTCCCGCCACGCGGGACCTGCCGATCATCATGGTCACCGCCCGCACCGAGGACCAGGATGCGGTGCGTGCGCTGGATATGGGCGCCGACGACTACATCGCGAAGCCCTACGCGATGGAAGCGTTGCTCGCACGGATTCGCGCGCTGCTGCGGCGTTCGGGCGCGGTTCCGGTCAAGGGGCGGCTGTCCTGGCAGGACATCGTGATGGACCAGGACGCGCATCGGGTGACGCGCGGCAGCCGTGCCTTGCATCTCGGCCCGACCGAGTACCGGCTGCTGGAGTTCTTCATGCAGCATCCCGGCCGCGTCTTCTCCCGCGAGCAGCTGCTCGATGCCGTGTGGGGGCGCGACATCCATGTCGAGCCGAGAACGGTGGATGTGCACATCCGCCGGCTGCGGAAGGCGGTGAACGGGGATGGCGAGATAGACGTCATCCGCACCGTGCGATCGGCCGGCTATGCGCTGGATGTCGAATAGCCCCCGGCTGCCAGCGGGCTCCCGACCGGTTCGAGGCTCCGTGGCCGGTCGTTGTCAATCAAACGCGCGAGCCGCATTCCGTAAGCGGATTGACGGGGCCACCCTCGCCGGGCGACCTATGGCAGGCGACGCGTGTCGCGCGACCCATTCCGGAGCCAGTCCGATGTCCGACGCTGCCGCCGCGCCCCGCGCGGGACGCCGTGCCGCCCTTGCCGTGCTTGCCGGTGTGCCGATGGCTTTCCTGGCCGCCTGCGCGGGCGGAACGCCGGCGCCGGGTGGCGTGCCGCCCCAGCCCGTGCGCGTGATCTTCTTTGAGGATGACAGCCTCGCCCTCGGCCGGGCCGCCATGGATGTGGTGCAGGATGCGGCGCAGACCGCGCGCCGCTTCCCCCAGGCGTCGATACGCGTGCTTGGCTTCATCGCGCCAGACCCGCAGGATGCGCCGACCACCCTGCAGGCGCGCCGCCTGTCTCGCATGCGCGCCGACCGGGTGGTGGCGGAGTTGGTGAATCTCGGCGTGCCGCAGGACCGCATCCAGGTGCTCGGCCGTGGCACGGCGCCCTTCGTCGATGTTCCGCTCGAGGCCCGCCGGGTGGAGATCCATATCGGGCCCAATTGATGGGGCAGGGGGCCGGTTGGCGGGCCGCGTTGCGCCCGCGCAACCTGGGCTGACGCGGGGCGCCGGAAGTGGCATCGGGCAACATGCCCTATGACGGCCGATTCGCCGGCGATCCGCTGCAGGTCCTCGAACGCGTCTTCGGCCATCCGGGCTTCCGTGGCCGCCAGGAGGAGGTCGTCCGCCACGTCGCGGATGGCGGCTCCGGCCTCGTGCTCATGCCGACGGGCGGCGGCAAGTCGCTCTGCTACCAGGTGCCGGCCTTGTGCCGGGAGGGTGTCGGCGTCGTCGTCTCGCCGCTGATCGCGCTGATGGAAGACCAGGTTGCGGCGCTCCGCCAGCAGGGGGTTGCCGCCGCGGCGCTGCATTCGGACCTGCCGGACGGCGAATCCCGCGCCATCTTCCGCGACCTGCATGACGGCACGCTGAAGCTGCTCTACGTCTCGCCGGAGCGGCTCGTGCTGGAAGGCATGCTGAACCGGCTGGAACAGCTGCCCATCGCGCTGTTCGCGATCGATGAAGCACATTGCGTCAGCCAGTGGGGGCATCACTTCCGGCCCGAGTATCGCGGCCTCGGCGTGTTGTCCGACCGCTTTCCGCGCACGCCGCGCCTGGCGCTGACCGCCACGGCGGACCAGCGGACGGTCGAGGATATCCGCGCGCAGCTCGGCCTTCAGGATGCGCCGGTCTTCCGGGGCGGCTTCGATCGCCCGAACATCCGGATCGAGGCCGCGCCGCGCGATGCGGAACGCGCGCAGATCCGCGCGCTGCTGAAGGAACAGGCCGGCCAGCCCGGCGCCGGCATCGTCTATTGCGGCAGCCGCGCGCGGACCGAGGCGACTGCCGAATGGCTGCGCGCGGATGGGCATGACGCGCTGGCCTTCCATGCCGGCATGGATGCGGATGCGAAGAAGCAGGCGCATCGGCGCTTCTCGCGCGGCGATGCGGTGGTGATGTGCGCGACCATCGCCTTCGGCATGGGCATCGACCGGCCCGATGTGCGCTGGGTGGCGCATCTCGACCTGCCGCGCAGCCCGGAGAGCTGGTACCAGGAAATCGGCCGCGCCGGCCGCGACGGCCTGCCCGCGCGGGCGATGCTGCTGTATGGCGCCGGCGACATCGCGCTCGCCCGCCACCGGATCGAGGAAAGCCCCGCCGGCCCCGAGCAGAAGCGCATCGAGCGCCAGCGGCTGGACGCGATGGTCGCGATCGCGGAAGCCGCGACCTGCCGCCGCAAGCTGCTGCTGCGCTGCTTCGGGGAAGACACGCCAGCCGAGCAGTGCGGCAATTGCGATGTCTGCCTGAGCCCGCCACGGCTATTTGACGGCACGGTCGCGGCGCAGAAGCTGCTCTCCGCCGTCTATCGCACCGGCCAGCGCTTCGGCGTCGCGCATCTGGTGGATGTGCTGCGCGGGCGGATGACGGACAAGGTCGCGCAATTCGCCCACGACCAGCTGCCCACCTTCGGCGTCGGCAAGGATGTCGCGGATGCCACCTGGCGCAGCGTGGCGCGGCAGCTTGTGGCGCGCGGCGCGCTCGATGTGGCGGTGGAAAACCACGGCGAGCTGGTGCTGACCGACACCGCGCGCCCGGTTCTGAAGGGCGAGGAGAAGGTGATGCTGCGGGAGGACGCGGCGCGTCCTGCCGCATCCGCGCGCACCAGCCGTGCCGCGCCCGGCGCGGCGACCGGCACCCCGTCCTCGGGTGATCCGCTGTTCGAGGCGCTGCGCGACTGGCGCCGGGCGGAAGCGCAGGGTCAGGCGGTGCCGGCCTATGTCATCTTCCAGGACCGCACCCTGGCCGAGATCGCGGCGGCGCGCCCGCGCACGCTGGACCAGCTCGGCGCCATCCCCGGGGTCGGCCGCACCAAGCTCGAACGCTACGGCGCGGCGGTGCTGCGCCTGATCGGTGAGGCTGGCTAAACCGGGGCCCGCCGTTGGATGGCGGGCCGCGAAGGCGATTACCCTCGGCCGGGATCGATCCAGCCGACATGTCCGTCGGCGCGCTTGTGGACGACATTCAGCGCGCCGCTCGCGCGGTTGCGGAACATCAGCACCTGCTGCTGCAGCAGGTCGAGCCGCATCACCGCCTCGCCCACGGTCAGCGTCTCGATCATGCCCTGCGCTTCCGCGACCACGGTCGGGTGGTCGCTGCCATTGGCGACTGCGGCCTCGGCCGCGTCGGCTTCCTCCTCCTCCTCAGGGCGGGCCAGCACGACCTGGCGCGCGGGTTCGCCGCGCGGCCTGTCGCGTTCCGCCGCCAGGCTACGCGCATGGTCGTTCACCCGCCGCCGGTAGCGGCGCAGGCGCTTGGCCACATGTTCGGCCGCTTCTTCGAAGGCGCGATGCGCGTCGGGGCCCTCGCCCTCGCCTCGCATGAACAGGTCGCGGCCGGCCTTGAGGTTGATGTCGCAGACGAAGGCGTGCCCCTTGCCGTCGCGGCGGAAGGTGACGTTCGCTTCGAGCGCGTGGTCGAAATACTTGCGGGCGATCGTGCCCAGCCCTTCCCGGACCCGGGTCTGCAGCGCCTCTCCGGTTTCGACCTGCTTGCCTGCGACGGTGATGTGCATGCGGCGTCCGCTCCTTCCTCGATGGGGAAGGCCAGCCCGGGAAGGCGGCGCGCAGCGACGGCAGCGTGGCGCAGCGCCAGCGGCCCGGTGCCGAATGCCGCGGATCAGGCCGGGACGGCCTTCTCCCGCTTGCGCTGCACGGATGAGGGGATGCGCAGCGCTTCCCGGTATTTGGCCACCGTTCGCCGGGCGATGTCCACACCTTCCTTTCGCAACCGTTCGACGATCGCATCGTCGGACAGGATGTCGTCCGGTGGCTCCGCCGCGATCATGCCCTTGATCCGGAAGCGGATCGCCTCCGCCGAATGGGTCGCGCCGCCGGCAGTGCCGGCGATGGCGGTGGTGAAGAAGTACTTCAGCTCGAAGATCCCGCGCGGTGTCGCGATGTGCTTGTTGGCGGTGACGCGGCTGACCGTGCTTTCGTGCATCGCGACTTCCTCCGCGATGTCGCGCAGGATCAGCGGGCGCAGATGCGCCACGCCATGGCGGAAGAAGCCGTCCTGCCGCCGCACGATCTCCGTCGCCACCTTCAGGATCGTGGTCGCCCGCTGTTCGAGGGATTTCACCAACCAGGTCGCGCTTTGCAGGCGGTCCGCCAGGAAGGCGCGGTCGTCGCGGGACCGGGTGCCGACCACGGCCTTGGCGTGGAAGCCGCGATTGACCAGCACGCGCGGCAGCGTTTCCGGGTTCAGTTCCACGGTCCAGCTGCCGTCATCGCCCCGGCGCATCAGCACATCGGGCACCACGGCGGCGGGCGGCGCGGCGTCCCAATTGGCACCCGGCTTGGGGTCGAGCCGCTTCAGCTCCGCCACCATCTCCGCCAGGTCTTCCGCATCCACCGCGCAGGCCGCCATCAGCCCCCGCATGTCGCGCCGTGCCAGCATGTCCAGGTTGTCGAGCAGCGCTTCCATGCAGGGATCGAGCCGGTTGCGATCCGCCAGCTGCGCCGCGAGGCAGTCGCGGAGATTCTGCGCGAACATGCCCACCGGATCCAGCCGCTGCATCCGCGCGCGCACGCCCGCGACCAGCGTTTCCTCGCAGCCCATCGCGGCGGCGATGGCCGCATCCGTCACCGCCAGCCGCCCGGCGGCATCGACCATCGCGAGCATCTGCGCGGCCACCAGCCTCTCCCGCGCGTCGTGGAAGCTCAGCCTGATCTGTTCGCCGAGATGGTCGCGAAGCGATACGCGCGCGCTGGCCAGGTCGTCGATGCCGGACAGGTCATCGTCGAAATCCGCAGCCCCGCCGCGCCCGATCCCGCTGCCGAGGCTGCCGCCGCCGCCGCTGCCATCGGGGTCGTAGACATTGTCCCATTCGGTATCGAGCGGCGCCGCGCCATCGGCCGGCATGTCGCCGGATGTGGCGGCGGCATGGGCATCGGCGTGCTCGGGCGCGGCGTCCGGCCCGCGCTCATCGGCGGCGGTGCGGGGCTCGGGGCGTTCGTCGCGCTCTAGAAGCGGGTTGCGCTCCAGCTCCTCCTCGACGAAGGCGATGACCTCCATGTTGGAGGATTGCAGGAGCTTGATCGCCTGCCGCAACTGCGGCGTCATCACCAGCGACTGCGACTGCCGCAGGTCGAGCCGTGGCGCGAGGCTCATCGCCGCGGCCCTTCGCGCCGATCACAAATGGGGAGCGGGAAGGCGGCCTGCATCGCGCGGCTAGAGGCTGAAGCGCTCGCCGAGATAAACGCGGCGCACGCCCTCGTCCTCGACGATGTCGCGAGGGGTGCCTTCCATCAGCACCTTGCCGTCATGCAGGATATAGGCGCGGTCGATGATCTCCAGCGTCTCGCGCACATTGTGGTCGGTGATCAGCACGCCGATGCCGCGATCCTTCAGGTGCTTCACCAGGTCGCGGATCTCGCCGACCGCGATCGGGTCGATGCCGGCCAGCGGCTCGTCGAGCAGGATGTAGGCGGGCTGGGTGGCCAGCGCGCGCGCGATCTCGCAGCGCCGCCGCTCGCCGCCCGACAGCGCCAGCGCCGGGGCGCGGCGCAGATGCGCGATGCCGAATTCCGCCAGCAGCGCATCCAGCATCTGCTCGCGCCTCTCACGCAAGGGCTCGATCACCTCGAGCGCCGCGCGGATGTTGTCCTCGACCGAAAGGCCCCGGAAGATCGAGGCCTCCTGCGGCAGGTAGCCCAGGCCGAGCCGCGCGCGGCGATACATGGGCAGCAGGGTGATGTCGTGGCCGTCCATCAGCACCTGCCCCTCATCGGGCTGCACGAGGCCGGTGATCATGTAGAAGGTCGTCGTCTTGCCCGCGCCGTTGGGCCCGAGCAGCCCGACCGCCTCCCCGCGCCGGACCGAAAGCGAGACGTCCCGCACGACGGGCCGCTTCTTGTACCGCTTGCCCAGGCCCGTCGCGACCAGCGTGCCGCCTTCCAGCATCTGCAACTGCGGCGTGCCCGCGCGGCCGGCGTCGCGCGGCATGTCGGGGGGCGTCATCGCGGGGGCTCCTGCCGGGCGGGCGGCAGGGGCTGGCGGGGCTGGGGCTGCGGGCGGCCGGCGGGGGGGACCTGTGCCTGGTTCGGCTCGGCCTGCTGCTGCACGATCAGCCCTTGCACGCGCTGGCCCGGTGCCGAGACCAGGCGCGAGACACCGCTGCGGAGGTCCACGATCGCTTCCTGCCCGTTCAACTGATTCTCGCCGCGCGTGATGCGGACACCGCCCGAAAGGGTCGCGAGGCCCGTGGGCGGGGCATAGGCCCCGCGCTCGCCCCGCACGACTTCCTCGGGCGTTCGGATCTCGACGGAGCCGAAGGCCTCGACGCGCTCGATGCGGCTGCCCTCGCCGCCGGGCAGGCCGCCGGGGCGCGTGCCCGGTGTGGCTTGCGCCGGGCTCTGTTGGCCCGGGGCAGGGGCCTCGGCGAAATAGGCGACAAGCGTGTCGGCCGCGATGCGGCGATTGTCTGTGGTGGTTACCACGGCGCCACCCCGTGCCACGGCCATGCGGCGCTGCGGCCAGTATTCCAGGCTGTCCCGCGCCGTGATTCGCTGGTCCGGGGTTTCGAGCGCGAGGCCCTGGCCCGACAGCACCATCACCGCCTGGTCCAGGTCGTAGACCGCCCGTTCGCCGGTGGCGCGTTCGGTCTGGGAGGTGATGCGGACGCGCCCTTCGGCCTCGATCCGCCAGATCTCGCTGGCGCCGACGGGGTTGGAGGCGGCGCCCTGCGCCGCGGGCGGGGGGGCGGGCTGGGCCTGCCCGCCACGGGGGCGGTAGCGCGCGATCAGCCGGTCCGCATCCACCGCGACCACGCCGCGCGTGGCGCGGGCATCGCCGCGCGCGATCACCGCCTGGTCCTGCTGGCGCCACTCGATGCCGTCGGTGGCCGTGATCTCGATGGGGCCGCCCTGGCTGAGGTCGAGGCTCTGGGCTGCGGCCTGACCGGCGAATGCTGCCAGCAGGGCCACCCCCGCGAGACCGCGCAGCGAACGCATCACTCCCCACCCTCCAGGACGACCCGCGCCTTGCCGGTGAACAGCACGACCTGCCCGCGATCCGTCACCCGGAAGCCTTCGGCGGTCAGGGTGCCGAAGGGCCCTTGGGCGGCCACCGGCCGGTTGCCCTGCGCGGCGCCCGCCACCAGGTCGATCTCGGCCCGCTCTGTGACGAACTGCGTCCCGTCGTCATGGTGGACGGTCACCGCGCCTTCGAGGTCCAGCCGGTTCTGCGGCTTGTCGTACAGCCCGTCCCGCGCTTCCAGGTAGATCCAGCCGCCATCGGACAGCAGCAGGTCGGCTCGGGGGACGCGCAGCAGCACCACATCCTCGCGCCCTGTCTGCACGGCGCTGGCCGCGGTGACATTGAAGGGCCGATTCTGCTCGTCCACGCCCTGGTAGCGCGGGTTGACCACATGCAGCGCATCCGGCCGGACATCGGCGACGCGGCGGAAGGCGACGCGGCCGCGATCCTCCGCGCTTTCGAATTCGGGCCAGAGGGCGATGGAGGACAGCAGGACGAGGGCAGCGAGCGGTAGGGCGCGCTTCGCGACCGCAACGGCCATGCGCCGGCGCGCCAATTGCCGCGCGGTCGGGGGGCGGCGCTGGCGGGAAGGCGGCGGCAGGCGGCTCGGCGTCGCCCGCAGGGCCACGGCCACGGGGGCGTTGCCATGGGGGAATGCGGAGGGGGGCGCTCTCACGGTACTTGTATGGCCCTGCGTCCGGCGGTGGTCAACGCGTTCCCGCGATCCGACAAAATTTGTGCCAGACCATACGCGTCAGGGCTTAACGGCCGGTCAACACCCGGTGGTCAGGCGCGGGCCATCAGTGGGTGAAGATGTCCGGGTCCTCATAGCCCATCAGGTCCAGCTGGGCCCGTGTGGGCAGGAAGCGGAAGCAGTCCTCGGCCAAGGCGAGCCGCCCTTCGCGCTCCAGCAACCCCTTCAGCCGCGCCCAGAGCGCGTGGAGGTGCAGCACGTCGGACGCCGCATAGGCCAGCTGGTCCTGGCTCAGTTCCGGGGCGCCCCAATCGCTGGTCTGCTGCTGCTTCGAGATCTCGACGCCGACGAGGTCGCGGCAGAGATCCTTCAGCCCGTGCCGGTCCGTATAGGTCCGCACCAGCTTCGAGGCGATCTTGGTGCAGATCACGGGCGCGACCGTGACGCCGAGCGCCCGGCGCAGCGCCGCCAGGTCGAAGCGGGCGAAGTGGAAGATCTTGAGGGTGCCGGCGTCTTCCAGAAGGCGCCGTAGATTCGGACAATCCTGGTAGCGCCCATCGGGGCCGGGGCGCCCGATCTGCACGCAATGCGCGTTCCCGTCGCCGGCGGAGAGCTGCACCAGGCACAGCCGGTCCCGGCGGTGATCCAGGCCCATCGTCTCGGTGTCGATCGCGACGACGGGGCCGAGGTCCAGCCCATCCGGCAGGTCATGCCGATGCAGCCGGATCATGCCGTCCTTGGTGAACAGGGTCTCGCCCAAATGTGCCACCCCAATTTTGATATCCGCCACGATCCGGCGGATGGTGCCCAGGAAAGGACTCGAACCTTCACAGCCTTGCGGCCACAGGTACCTGAAACCTGCGCGTCTACCAATTCCGCCACCTGGGCAGGTGTCGTCCGGCGAGGTCGCGGTGTCTAAGGGGCTCGGCGCGAGGCGTCAAGCGGGGGGGCGCCATTCCGTGACAAGGGGGCACCCGCCTTGGCGGCTCGTCGACCTCCCCATATGGATGGGGCCAATTCGGCAGAGGAGATAAGCGATGCGCGGTGCGCTTGGGCGCAAGGTGGCGACGGTGTTCGGCGGCTCCGGCTTCATCGGCCGCTATGTCGTGCAGCTTCTCGCGCAGCAGGATTATGTTGTGCGCGTCGCCGTGCGCGACCCGGCGGGCGCCCGATTCCTCCAGACCCAGGGGCGGGTCGGGCAGATCGTGCCGCTGGCCGCTTCGGTCACGGACCAGGCCGCTATCGCCCGCGCCGTCGAGGGCGCCGAGGTGGTGGTGAACCTGGTCGGCATCCTGTTCGAGCGCCGCGCGGGCGATTTCCACCGCCTGCAGGGGGAGGCGCCCGGCGCCATCGCCGCCGCCGCCAAGGCAGCCGGGGTCCAGCACTTCGTCCATCTCTCGGCGATCGGCGCCGATGCGACCTCCCCCAGCCTCTATGCCAGGTCGAAGGCGGAGGGCGAGGCCGGCGTGCGCGCCGCCTTCCCGGAGGCGACCATCCTGCGCCCCTCCGTCGTCTTCGGGCCTGAGGACCAGTTCTTCAACCGCTTCGCCGGCATGGCGATGCTGCCGGTCATGCCGGTGGTCGCGGGGGACACGCGCTTCCAGCCCGTCTATGTCGGGGATGTGGCCGCGGCGGTGGCCGCCGCCATCGCGAACCCCGCGGCGCGGGGGAAGACCTTCGAACTCGGCGGCCCGCGGGTGATGACGATGCGGGAGGTGCTGCGCTTCATCCTGGATACCACCGGCCGGCGGCGGCCGATGGTGGACATGCCGATGGGGCTGATGCGGGTCCAGGCCGGGCTGCTCCAGCGCCTGCCGAAGCCGCCCCTGACCCAGGACCAGTTGCTGCTGCTGGCGCGGGACAATGTGGTGGGGCAGGGGGTGCCGAGCTTCGCCGAGCTCGGCATCGCGCCGAAATCGGTGGAGGCGGTGGTGCCCGGCTATCTCAAGCGGTTCCGGCCGGGTGGCGGACGGCGCGACGCAAGCTGAAAGGTCCGATCCGGACTTTTCTTCCTGGCGATCCTGGCGCGGCGAAGTGGAGCCAAGCCGGATCGCCGGAAAAAATGACAGCCATCCTGTCCTGACCATGCGAAACGGACTCGCATCCGTCGAAACCTTGTTGTAGAGGCGCTCTCCCGATCGCGAGGCGGCACTCCCCGCTCGTCTCGCCACGCCCAGGGAGTCTGCTGCCGCCATGGCCGACCGGATGCTGCAATTCGTGCGCCTCGACCAGCGCACGCCCGAGAAGCGCGAAGCCTCCGCCCGTCGCGAGGATTTCGCCGAGATCTACCGGGAGTTCGAGCCGGACGCCGCGAAATCCCAGGCCAGCCGGTGCAGCCAGTGCGGCGTGCCCTTCTGCCAGGTGCATTGTCCGCTGAACAACAACATCCCGGACTGGCTGAAGCTGACCGCCGAAGGCCGGCTGGAGGAAGCCTATGAGGTGGCCTCCGCCACCAACACCTTCCCCGAAATCTGCGGCCGCATCTGCCCCCAGGATCGCCTGTGCGAGGGCAATTGCGTGATCGAGAAGGATTTTGGGAGTGTCACCATCGGTTCGGTCGAGAAGTACATCACCGACACCGCTTGGGAGAATGGCTGGGTGAAGGCGCCCAAGCCGACGCGGGAGCTCGCGCAATCCGTCGGCATCATCGGCGCCGGTCCCGCCGGCCTCGCGGCGGCGGAACGGCTGCGGATGCGCGGCTACCAGGTGCATGTCTATGACCGCTACGACCGCGTCGGCGGGCTGATGATCTACGGCATCCCCAACTTCAAGCTGGAGAAGGATGTCGTGCTGCGCCGCTGGAAGCAGTTCGAGGAAGGCGGCATCCACTTCCACCTCAATGTCCAGATCGGCAAGGACATCACCCTGGCCGAGCTGCGCGCGAAGCATGACGCGGTGCTGATCGGCACCGGCGTCTACAAGGCGCGGGACATGCAGGCGCCGGGCATCGGCCTCGGCGGCATCGTGCCGGCGCTGGACTACCTGACCGCGTCGAACCGCAAGGGCCTGGGCGAGGCGGTGGCCGAATTCGATTCGGGCGCACTGGACGCGAAGGGCAAGCATGTCGTCGTCATCGGCGGCGGCGATACCGCGAT
>JBIIRI010000116.1:0-11236 GCA_044341625.1 Roseomonas sp. | reverse complement strand
GGCACGGTGGATGAGGATTACCGGGGCGAGTTGCAGGTGATCGTGATGAACGCCGGCACCGAGCCCTTCACCGTGGAACGCGGCATGCGGATCGCGCAGGCCGTCATCGCACCGGTGACGCGCGGGGCCTGGGTCGAAGCCGACAGCCTGCCCGAGACCCGGCGCGGCACGGGCGGCTTCGGCAGCACGGGCACGCGCTGATCACTCCCCACAAAACCGCGTAGCGCAGAAGGCGCGCCTAAGGCACGGCGCAGAAGGCACGCCTAAGGCGCGCCGCCACCCTCAGCGCCGCTGCTGCTCCTCCTCGAAGAAGCGGGGGTCGTTGAAGTCGAACATGCGGAGGTTGGGGCGCGTCGTGGTGTCGATCTCGTAGAGCGTCACCCGCGTCTCGCGCCCCTGCGCGTCCAGCACCGCCCATTGCCGCAGCTGCATCGGCGACTCGCTGAAGGACAGGGTGAGCTGGCCTTCCGCCGCCGCGCCAGTCCGGTGCAGGGACAGATGCAGGAAGCCGCCCCGCCTTTCGAGGGCGGTGACGGTGATATCCCCCGCCAGCCGGATCTGCGGCCGCAGCAGCACGCCAAGCGGGGTCGAGGACGCGGGCGCGATGCTCGGCTGGCGCAGCTCCCGGTCATACATCATCACCTGACCGCCGGAGGCGACGAGCAGCGTGGGCTCGGGCGCGTCGTAGTCGAAGCGCATGCGGCCCGGCCGGACGATCCAGGCCGTGCCGGTGGCAGAAGCGCCATTCTGCGCCAGTTGCAGGAAGCGCGCCCGGAAGGTGGTGAGCCCGTTCAGATAGGCCTCGACCTGCGCCAGCAGCGCCGGGTCCGGCGCGGCGGGCGGCTGGGCACGGCCCTGGGCCTGGACCATGCCGGGCAGGGCGACCAGCGGCAGGGCGGCGATGAGGAGGCGGCGTCGCATCATCGCCCACACATGGCCCCGAAGCCCTGCCAACGGAAGCCACACATCCAAGGCTCCTATTCGCGCTGCGTTAACCATTGGGCCGCCATGATCCCCCCCTCGGCGCAAGACGCGCGCGACACACCGGGGCCGGGCCGAAAATCGGCTCGCCGCCGGACGAGCCGGAGCTGCCGCCATGCCGCTCGATTTCGTCCTTCCCCAGACCACCCTGCCGGTGGATGCGGCGGAGCTGCATGGCATCCCCCGGCATGTGCTGGTGCGCCACGCCATGACGAACCTCACGCAGGACCAGCGCCGCACGCTGATCGCCGTCGAGATCGAGGATGGCGGCGGGATGGTGAACATGGGCATGAATTTCGACAGCGTCGCCTGGCGCGCCGTCTGGCGCTTGCCGGGCCTGCCCGAGGTCTCCGGCACCATCCCCGTCTGGAACGGCGAAATCGTCGCGTGAAGGAAGGGGACGCGGCGTAGCCGAATCCCCGCCCGCCTATCGCGGCAGCAGAGCCGTCTGCTGCGGGCTGGTCCAGGCGATGGTACCGACCGAGCCGCAGCCCGGGCACACCGCCTCCCACCCCTCATGTTCCGCCCCGCAAGATGAACAGCGCCAGCGCGGCTCCGGCGCCGCCGTCGCGGCCAGGCGCAGCCACTTCGCCTGCGCGGCGCGGCTTTCGGGCGTGTCGCCGCCCTCCGCTTCCTCCAGGTCGGACAGCGCCAGATAGGCCCGGCGATCCGCCGCGCCGGAGGCGACGAGCGAATCCAGCTCCTGCCGCGCCCGTCCCGTCAGCCCCGCCGCCGCCGCCAAGCGCCCGATCAGCAGGCGGCTTTCGGCATGCTGCGGCTGGCCCACCACCAGCTTCTCCGCCGCCTTCACCCGCTGCAGCGGATCGGTCTCGCCCTCCAGATAGGCGACAGCCAAGTCCGGATGCGGCTTCGCCTTCCAGGCCTCCTGCAGCACCTCCCGACCCCGGCGGGGGCTGGCGATGCGCGCAAGCCGCGCCGCATGGGCCAGCGCCGCTGGGGTGAAGCCGCGATCGGCCTGATAGGCCTCCCGCTCCAGGTCGGTCGCCCGGCGATCATCGGGCTCCTGCCCCGCGGCGGCGAGCGCGAGCGGCGCCTGGGCGGCGCCCGGCGCGGCCAGCGCCAGCGCTTCCCGCCAATCGCGGGTGCGGAGCGCCAGCGTCTCCCTCTCCCGCCGCAGCCAGGCGGCGCCGGGCTGCGCGGCCTCGCCCTCTCGTGCCAGGCGCTGGGCGGTCGGCCAATCCTCGCGCTGGATCGCCTGCCGCAGCAGGCCCCGCAGGCCGAGGAACTTCGCATCCTCCCGCGCCGCCAACGCGAGGAAGGCCTCCGATGCCGCCTCCTCCCGCCCCGCGAGGCGCTCGGCCTCGGCGGTCAGCATCAGGGTCTGCGGCGTATCGCCCAGCTTGTCGCGCGCGCGGCGCACCTGCAGCCGCGCCTGTTCCGGCGTGCCGGCGGCAAGCGCGACCAGGGCGCGCGTCACCGCTGCCTCGCCTTCTCCGCGCTGGCGCGCATCCCGCCGCGCCCGCCGCGCCGCCGGCCAGCGGCGTAGCGCGGCGATGCCGGCCAGGACCAGATGCAGCGTCAGGAACAGCAGCGCCAGCAGCAGCAGCGCCACCGCGAAGGGCGCGGCGATCTCGACCTCGCCGACACGGATTTCCACCACGCCGCCCAGCCGGGCGACCAGCATCACGCCCCCCACGCCAAGGGCGAGAAGGGCGAGGTAGGTCAATGCGCGTCGCATCCCCGCCCCCTCAGCCGGCGGCGAGCTGGCGAAGCGCCGCGCGCGCCGCGAGCAGCGCCTCGGCATTCGCGATCCAGCCGCGCATCGCCTCCCGCGCCGGCGGCGACAGGCGGGCGAGGTGGCCGAGCGCGCCGTCCAGGTCGCCCGCCTCCAGCGCGCGACGGGCGCGCTCGATGGCGGCACCGGCGGCGTCACCCCACAGGATCTCCTCGCCCCGTCGCACCGTGATCATCCCGGACAGGCGAGAGACGGCGCTGTCCAGCACACCCGTGCCCGAAGGCGGCTCGCTGGCCGCGCGGCCAGCGCGGGCGGCGTCCTCGAAGGAAAGACGGAGCGCCGCCTCGGTCGGGGGCGCGGTGCCGGCGAAGCGGGCGAGCGGCTCGGGCGGATTGGCCAGCGGGCGCAGCGCCGCGCCAAGCGGCTGGCCAGCCTCCAGCGCCACCCGCACCGCATCCAGCGCCGCCATCCGGGCGGAGCGCCCCTCCAGCGCCGCCAGACGCTGGGCATTGCCTTCCAGCGCGGCCAGCCGCGCGGCCTGCTGATCCGCCGCCTGGGCGCGCTGCGCGATCTGGCCCTCCAGCGCGACAAGCCGCGCCGCGAGCGCCTGCTCCATCGCGGCGAGCCGCGCATTCTGCGTCTCGATCGACTGGGTGCGGGCCGCGAGCGCGGCCTCATTCGCCGCGACCCGCCCGGCGAAGCCGGCCAGCGCCTGCTCCGTAGCGGCAAGCCGCTGGGCGCCCTGCTGGCTGGTGGCGGTGCTATCCCGCGCCATCGCCTCCACACGGCCGGCCAGATCGTCCAGCGCGGGGCGCGGGGCGAAGCCAGCGGGATCGAAAGCGGGGCGGGACGCGAGGCTCTGCTCCAGCGCGGCGGCCTGACGATTGGCAGCCTCCGCCCGCGCGGCGGCCGCGGCGGCGGCTTCGCGCAGCGGCGCGAGGTCGGGCGGCGCACGGCCTTCCAGCGCCGCGACGCGGCCCGCCAGCGCATCGAGCCGCGCGGCGGCCTCATCGGTTCCAGGCTGCGGCAAAGGGCGGCCCAGCAGCCAGGCGACGGCACCCAACAGCACCAGCGCAGCGGCGAGAATCGGCAGCACGGTGGGATCGAGGCGACGCAGCAGGCCCGGCGGCGAGGCGGGCGCGGCGGGGGACGCCGCTTGCGGCGATGCGGAGGGCTGGTCGGGCGAGGCGGGCGGGGTCATGGCTCTCCTGACAGGTCGGGTCAGTCGGAAGCGCGCCCCGGCGGGTTCACTCCCGTCGGCCGAGCAACCGAAGCAACGATTCCTCCCCGGGCCGCTCGGCCACACGCAGCGCGCGCCACGCGGCGGGAGAGATGGCGGCGGCGGCGGCATCGGCCACCCGCCGGCTGATCGCCAGCACCTCCATTTGCGCGGCGCCCGCCGCAAGGCCGGCATCCCGGATCAGGGTGATGGCACAGAGCGCGGAACGTGGCGAGTGGAACAGCACGGCACCGATCCGCCCGTCTTCCCAGGCGCGGATCGCCTCGGGCGGAAGCCCCGTGGCGGGTTCCGCGCGATAGGCGATGCGCCGGATCGCCCGGAACCCCCGCGCCCTGAGATCGGCGGCGAGGTCGAGCGCATAGCCCTGCCCCACCGCCAGCAGCAGCGGCCCGGCGCGGGGATCGAGCCGCTGCGCGGCCATCTCCGCCAGATCCCGCGCGGTGCCGGCGGCGGCTTCGGCCGCCCAGCCCAGGGCGCGCGCCTCCGCCGCCGTGGCCTCACCGACAGCCAATACGGGCAGGCCAGGGATGGGGGGCGGCAGGGCGCGGGCGGCGGCACGGCTGGTGAGCAACAGGGCCTGGGCGCGGCCGATCACGATCGCGCGGGGCCGAAGGACCAAGGCGGGGGCCAGCACCGGCTCCCACCCCAGCGCCGCCACCCGAGCCGCCGTCTCCGCCGCCCCGGGCTCGGGGCGGGTGATCAGCACGGCGCCGCGCGGCGGCAAGGGCGGGCTAGCCAAGGATATCCGCCGGGCTGTCGCGGCGGAGGCTTTCGCCCAGCGCCCGCCCGATCGCCGCCGCATCGCCCGGCGCGCCCTGCATGGCCCGCTTGAGCAGGAAGGTGCCATCGGCCCGCGCCACCAGGCCGGTCAGGTGCAGATCGCCATTCGGCAGCAGCCGCGCATGCCCGCCGATCGGCGTGCGGCACGACCCGTCCAGCGCCGCCAGCAGCGCACGTTCGGCGGTGGAGACGGCGCGTGCCTCCGCATCCTCGATGCCCGACAGCAATTCGAGCAATTCGGTGTCGTCCGCCCGCACCGTCACGCCGACGATGCCCTGGCCGGCGGCGGGCACCATCGCCTCGGGGTCCAGGATCACCGACGCCTCCGCCTCCAGCCCCAGGCGCCGCAGCCCGGCGAGGGCCAGCAGCGTCGCGGCCGGGCCGCCTTCGCCGCGCAGGCGCGACAGGCGCGTCTGCACATTGCCGCGGATCATCTCGACCCTGAGGTCGGGCCGCGCATGCAGCAACTGGCTCTGCCGCCGGACGGAGGAGGTGCCGATGACAGCGCCCGCGGGCAGGCAGGCATAGGGATCGGCAGGGTCCACCTTCCCCGCGCCGGCGCCGAGGATGAGCGCGTCGCGGCTATCCTCTCGCGCCAGGGTGCAGGCCAGGACGATGCCGGGCGGCAATTCGGTCTCCAGATCCTTCAGGCTGTGGACCGCGAAATCGATGCGGCCATCGGCCAGCGCCTCATGGATCTCCTTCGCGAACAGCCCCTTGCCGCCGACATCGGCCAACCGCCGGTCGAGGATCTTGTCGCCGGATGTGGCGATGGCGTGTTCCTCGAAGGCCTTGGCGTCGCGCAGCACCGGGCAGAAGCGGGTGATGAGGGCCAGGAAATGCCGCGTCTGCCACAGCGCGAGCGGCGAGGCGCGCGTGCCCACCCGCAGCGGTAGGGCGCGGCGTTGGGACTGGCCTTGTGCATGCGCGCCCCGCGGCGGCGCAGGGGCATGCGCGCCGCGATGCGGCGGGGCGGGGTGGGCTGGACCCGGCGGATGGGCTACCGACATGGCAGGCTCCTTAGAGCCCTGACGGAGGTCGCGAAAGTGTTGCCGGCGAAGGGTGCCATGCGGGAGGCGCGGGATGGGGGCGCGGCAGGCGGCGATGACCGGCTGGTCCTCGGCCTCGAGAGCTCCTGCGACGAAACCGCCGCGGCGGTGCTGCGCGCGGATGGCACCATCCTGGCGGAAGCGGTGCTGAGCCAGCTGGCCGACCACGCCCCCTTCGGCGGCGTGGTGCCGGAGATCGCGGCCCGCGCCCATCTGCAGCACCTGCCCGGCCTGGTGCGGCGCGTGCTGGCGGAAGCCGGCACGACGCCGGCGGGGCTTTCGGCCGTCGCGGCGACCGCCGGGCCGGGGCTGATCGGCGGGCTGATCGTCGGCGCCACGCTCGGCAAGGGCATCGCACTCGCCCAGGGCATCCCCTATCTCGCGATCAACCACCTGGAGGCGCATGCGCTTTCGCCCCGCCTGCCCTCGGTGAGCCCGGACGGATTGGCATTCCCCTATCTGCTGCTGCTGCTCTCGGGCGGGCATTGCCAATGCGTGGCGGTGGAAGGCGTGGGGCGGCATCGCCGGCTGGGCACCACGCTGGATGACGCGGTGGGGGAGGCCTTCGACAAATCGGCGAAGCTGCTCGGCCTGCCCTGGCCCGGCGGGCCGCATCTGGAACGGCTGGCGGAAGGCGGCAACCCCACGCGCATCCCCCTGCCCCAGCCGTTGTTCGGCCGGCCGGGCTGCGACTTCTCCTTCAGCGGGCTGAAGACGGCGGTGGCGCAGGCGGTGGCGAAGGGGCTGGATGAGCAGGGGCGGCGCGACCTCGCAGCCGGGTTCCAGGCCTCGGTCGCTTCGGTGCTGGCGGATCGCGCGACGCATGCGCTCGGCATGCTGCCTGGCGCGCGGGCGGTGGTGGTCGCGGGCGGCGTCGCGGCGAATGGCGCGGTGCGGGCGGCGCTGGCGCGGGTCGCGGCGAAGGCGGGGCTGCCGATGGTGGCCCCCCCGATCCGGCTCTGCACCGACAATGCGGTGATGGTCGCCTGGGCCGGGATCGAGCGGCTGCGCGCCGGCCTGACCGACGGCCTGGACCACGCGCCGCGCCCGCGCTGGCCGCTACAGGAGCTTGCGGCCTGAGCCACCGGTACGCTGGCCGGCGGCGGGCTCGGCGCGGTGGCTGCTTTTCCTTTTGCGCTGTTCGACTTGGCTGTTGGAGGTGCCATGCTCAGCGCAACTGTCAGCGTGAAGAGATAGCCCTCTCCACCCAAAGGGGGGAGAGGGGTGGGTGAGGGGGGCGACGAATGCGGCACGCGCGTTCAAGAGCTTACGCATCCCCCTCACCCCACCCTCTCCCCCATAAATGGGGGAGAGGGGGTGCTCCGTCGCCTCCGACGGCGACCCACACCAAACTCGAACAGCGCATATCCTTTCGGACAGGATGCCGGCGGGGCTCGCCGGGGCCGAGTGACAGGCGCCATCCTTTGCGCCCCCCTCACCCTTCCAGCCTGCGTAGGCGGCGGTAAACCGCCGCGACTTCGGCGTTCGACGCGGTGCGTCGAACCTCCCCCCTGCGGGTGGAGAGGGTTCTGTCCGCACGCCCTGTCTTGCGCCGCCTTGTCGGCAAGGCTACCGCCGAGGCGTGAATTATCGCCACGCCTTCCATGCCGGCAATTTCGCGGATTGCGTCAAGCACGCGCTGCTCGTCGCGCTGCTGCGGGCGCTGCACGCCAAGCCGAAACCCTTCGCGGTGCTCGACACCCATGCGGGCATCGGGGCCTATGACCTCTCGGCGCCGGAGCCCGCCCGGACCGGCGAATGGCGCGAAGGGATCGCGCGGGTGATGGAAGGCGATGCGGGCGCGCTGGCCGATTACGTCGCGCTGGTCCGCCAGGCGGGCTACCCGGCGGCCTATCCCGGCTCTCCCGCGCTGATCCGCGCCCTGATGCGTCCCGAAGATCGGCTGGTCCTGTGCGAATTGCACCCCGAGGACCACGCGACGCTGAAGGCGCGCTATCGCGGCGATGCCCAGGTCGCGGTCCATAAGCGCGACGCCTATGAAGCGCTGACCGCGCTGACGCCCTTCCCCGAACGCCGCGGCCTGGTGCTGATCGACCCACCTTTCGAGCAGGAAGGCGAGTTCGACCGCCTCGCCCAGGGGATCGCCGGGCTGCGGCACCGCTTCCGCGCCGGCATCGTCGCCGCCTGGTATCCGGTGAAGCACCGCGCCCCCCCGCGCGCCTTCCACACCGCGCTGCAGGATGCGGGCGTCGAGGATTGCATCGCTTGCGAGCTGGTGCTGCGGGAACCCACCGACCCGACGCGGCTGAATGGCTGCGGGCTGGTCGTGGCCAACGCCCCCTTCGGCTTCGAGGCCGAGGCCAGCGCCATCCTGGCTGCCCTCCTTGCGCGCCTCGACCGGGGCGAGGATGGCGCGGCGGCGGGGGTGACCCGCCTGACGGCGGAGAGGTAGGGGACGATGCCGCAGGGCAGCACAGGGCGCATCGCCGTTCTCGGGGCCGGCGCCTGGGGCACGGCGCTGGCGATCCAGGCGGCGCGGGCGGGGCATGAGGTCGGGCTCTGGGCGCGCGATCCGGCCCGCGCGGCGGCGCTGGCGGCGACGCGGGAGAATGCGGCCTACCTGCCCGGCGTCACCCTTCCCGCCGCCATCGCGCCCAGCGCCGATGCGGCCGCCGCGCTGGCGGGGGCGGCGATCGTGCTGGTCGTCGTGCCGGTGCAGTTCCTGCGCCCGGTGCTGACCGATCTGCGCCCGGCGCTGCAGGCAGGCGGCGCACCGCTGATCGTCTGTTCCAAGGGCGTGGAACGCGGCACGCGCCTGCTGCCGCTCGAGATCCTGGAAGCGCTGTTTCCTGCCCTGCCAGCGGCGGTGCTCTCGGGGCCGAATTTCGCGCATGAGGTGGCGAAGGGCCTGCCGGCGGCCGCCGTGCTCGCCAGCCGCGACGCGGCGCTGCGGCGCGCGGCTGGCGAGATGCTCGGCACGGCAGGGTTCCGGATCTATGGCGGCGACGACCCGGTGGGCGTGCAGGTCGGCGGGGCGGCGAAGAACGTCATCGCGATCGCGGCCGGCGCGGTGATCGGCGCGGGGCTGGGAGAGAATGCGCGGGCGGCGCTGGTCACGCGGGGGCTGGCGGAATTGTCGCGGCTGGCGGTCGCGCTGGGCGGACGGGCGGAGACGGCTTCGGGGCTGTCCGGGCTGGGCGACCTGCTGCTGACCACGACCGGGCCGGGCAGCCGCAACACCTCGCTCGGCCATGCGCTGGGCCAGGGGATGAGCCTGGCGGCGGCGCTGGCCGGGCGGGCCGGGGTGGCGGAAGGCGTCGCGACAGCGCCCGCTTTGGTCGCCAGGGCGGCGGAAGCGAGGGTGGAATTGCCGATCTGCGCGGCGGTGGCCGATTTGCTGGCGGGCGGGCTTTCGGTGGAGGACGCCATGGGCCGGCTGCTGGCGCGGCCCCGGCGGGACGAATAAGGCGGGACGAATAGGGCGCTCCCGCGCTTGTCATCGGGTTGGGCCAGGGCCGTGGTGGGGCGTGGTCGCAATCCATGCTGCGTCGCACCATATCCTCGGGACCCACAACGCGACGGAAGCGGCAATGCGCCCTGGCCAAGACCCACGCGACCTGCGGTCGCTGATGCCCTGGATGGACATGGCAACCGACGCCTTCGAGACCTGGATGGGCCTCTGGACCGGCCGAGGGGCGGGCCCGGGGGCAGGCACGGCCTCGCCGTTGCTGGAGATGCAGCGCCAGATGCTGCAGGCCTGGGCGGCGCCCTGGATGGCGTTCGGGATGCCGGGGTTCACCATGCCGGAGGCCGCGCGGCCAGAAGCGCCCCGCCCCGCCCCGACCTATGCGGCACCCCCAGCGCCGGCTTCGCGCCAACCCGCCCCGGCCGAGGATCTGCCCTGGTCCACCGGCCCCGCCGCGCCGGTCGCGGTGATGGGCGCGGAGGCCCCGCCCGCGCCCGAGCCCCCGCGCGTGGAACCCCGACCCAGCCCGGTCCGCCATGCCAAGGCCGCCGCCCCGGCCCGGCGGCCGCACAAGGCGCCCAAGGCCCTCCCCAAGCTGCGCGCGGCGCCGCCCGAACGAACCCCCGCCACCAGCGGCCGCCGCATCGTGAAGCCGCCCCGCAAGCCGACGCATTGAAGCGACCGGAGCTGAATGGGCTCGACTAAGGTATATATTCCTGATCTACTGGGGCGGTGACAAGCCTCCCGCCCCCTTCCCGCGCCTGCCCCACCCAGCTGCTTGGGGCGGGCGGCGCATTTGTCCGAATCCGGCAGGCGTGGGGCGCCCGGGCCATTTGTCCGAATCCGACATGCGGCGCGCGGCCAAAGCGGCGCGCCGCCGCGCCCTGCCCTATCCGGCCCGGCGTGGCGGGTCCCGGCTCAGGCCCTTGGCGGCCAGGGCCTGTTCATAGGCGGCCCAGCGTTCCGCCTGGTCGCGGCCCAGTTCGAACAGGTAGTCCCAGGAATAGATGCCCGTATCGTGCAGGTCGTCGAAGACCAGCCGCACGGCGTAATGCCCGACCGGCTCGACCTTCATGATCCCGACATGGCGCCGCGCCGGCACGATCACCCGCTGCCCCGGCCCATGCCCCTGCACCTCGGCCGAGGGGCTTTCCACCCGCAGATACTCAGCCGGCAGGGCGAAGTGCTCACCCGTGTCGAAGGCGACGTGCAGCACCCGCTCGGCGCGGTTCAGGCGGATTTCGGTGGGCGTGGGCATCGGCCGTCAATCAATCTTCCTCGCCTCGTCCGGCAGCATGATGGGGATGCCGTCCCGGATCGGATAGGCGAGGCCGGCCTTGTCGCTGACCAGCTCCGCCTTCTCCCGGTCCAGGCGCAGCGGCCCCTTCGTCACCGGGCAGACCAGGATCTCCAGCAGCCGCGGATCCACCTGCACCCCTGCCTCGCTCATGCCTTCACCCTCTCACGCATGTCGCGCCCCTGGGCGCGGTCTTGCCGATGCGTCTTAGCTGGGGCGGCCTTCGGGCGCCATGCCGTGGCTGCCCATCCGCATCAAGGCGATCAGCATCGCCGCGCGGTCCCCGGCATCCTTCGCCTCCAGCAGCGCCTGCTTCTCCCGCACATCGAAGGGGCAGACCATGCAGAGCGTGGTGACGAGCATCGCATCCTCGGTCTGCTCCACCGCGTCCCAATTCGCCTCGATCCCCCGCGCGCGGAAATAAGGGCGCAGCGCGCCCACCAGCGCGTCCCGGTCGAGCGCGGGGGGCGGGGCGGCCACATCGAGATCGGCGGCATAGGGCGCGTAATCCGCGCTCACCCGCCGGTAGCCCCGGCGTCCCGCCACCTCGGCTGCGATGCGGAAGCGGATGACGCCGGTCAGCGTCAGCAGGATCCGCCCGTCATCCGTCTCGGCGAAGGAGGAAACGCGGCCAAGGCAACCGACCTTGAACAGCGGCGGTTCCGCCCCGTCGCGGGGCTGGGAGGGATCGCCCTGCACCATGCCGAGCATCCGCCCAGCGGCCATCGCATCCTCCACCATCGCCAGATAGCGAGGTTCGAAGATG
>JBIIRI010000115.1:0-11270 GCA_044341625.1 Roseomonas sp. | reverse complement strand
ATGGGCGCGCTGGCCGCCGCGCGGCCGGTGATCGTGGATGAAAGCGACGGGCCGCTCGATGCCTTCGTCACGGCGCGCGGCTTGGGTTATGCGGGCGTGTCGTCCAAGGCGTGCAAGGGGGTGTGGCGGTCCTTCATCAACCTCGCGCGCTGCCGCGCCTGGAACGCGGCGGAGGGGCGGGAGCGCTTCTTCATGTCGGCCGAGGATCTGACGACGCTGGCGGGCGTGTGCGTGCAGCAGGATCTGGCGCTGGTCTCGCTGATGGGCCTGCCGCATGTGGAGCGGAACGGGCACCATTTCGTGGATGGCTTCGCCGGCCGCCCGAAGCCAGAAGCGGTGCGCTTCATGGAAGCGCATCCCGACCTCTACGCCGATACGCCGCGCGGGCCGCGGCTGGCGATCCGCGATGGCGTGCTGGAGATCGGCTCGCTCGATACGCCGGGGCTCGGCGCGACGGTGGAGCCGGATTACGGCGCGATGGAGCCGATGCCGAAATCGGGCTGGGCCTGAGGGGCGCGCCGATGCCACTGGCCTATCTCGCCGGACCCGATGTCTTCCTGCCCGACGCGCCGGCCCATGCGGCGCGCAAGGCCGCGATCTGTGCCGCGCATGGCATCACCGCGCTGCCGCCACTGAACGAGGATGTCGCGAGCCTCGCCGCGATGGATCAGGAGACGGCGTGGCGCACCATCTTCGCCAAGGATGTGGCGATGATGGAACGCGCCGATCTGGTGATCGCGAATCTCACGCCCTTCCGTGGCGCGAGCGCGGATGCGGGAACGCTGGTGGAGCTTGGCTGGTTCCTGGGGCGCGGTCGGCCGATCTTCGCCTATTCCAACAGCGCGACACCCTTCGCGGAGCGCAGCGCGGCGCTGATCGCGCGCGTGCCGGACCCGATGCCGGGGCTGACCGTCGGCGGCTTCGGCCTGCCGGACAACCTGATGATCCCCGGCGCGGTCGAGACAGGCGGCCATCCGGTGCTGCTGCCCGAAGGCGGCCGCGACCTGCCCTTCGACAGCCTGGAGGTCTTCGCGCGCTGCGTGGCGGTGGCGGCCAGGACGCTAGGTCGGATCGCCTGACGCCAGATACCAATCGGCGATCTCGCGGCCTTGCATGAAGGCGACCTCCGGCCGCGCCGCGAGATCCTGGAACAGCGCGTCCAGCGCCGCGATCCGGTGCGGCACGCCGCTGATATAGGGGTGGATCGCGACGCACATCACCTTCGGCCCGCCGAGCGGGCCGGGGGATGCCGCTTCCGCCACCAGCCGGTCGGCCGTGGCCTTCGCGCGGCGCGCCAATTCGCCCGCGCCGTGATGCTGGATCATCTCCACGGGGATGTCGTTCAGCTCGACGGAATACGGCATGGTCAGCACCTCGCCATGCGCGGTCGCAAGCCGCGCGGGCAGATCGTCCACCACGAAATCGGCGATGTAGCGGATGCCGGCCTCGGCCAGCAGGTCCGGGGTCTCCAGCGTCTCCGTCAGGCCCGGGCCAAGCCAACCGGCGACGGGCTGGCCGGTGAAGGTGCTGATCGTCTCGACCGTCTGGCGGATCATCGCGCGCTGGTCGGCGACCTTGTGGGTCGGCACCTGCACGAAGCCATGGCCCATGAATTCCCAACCCGCATCGCGCGCGGCGGCGGCGACGCGCGGATAGGCGGTGCAGACGGACCCGTTGACGGACAGCGTCGGCTTGACGCCGAGCCGTTCGAACAGCTCGAGAAAGCGCCAAAAACCGACGCGCATGCCGTATTCGTGCCAGGCCCAGTTCGCGACATCCGGCTGCAGCGCGACGCCCGTGGGCGCGACCAGCACCTGGCGCGGCATCGGGTTGTCGATCAGCCAGTTCTCCACATTCACCACCGGCCAGACCGCAACCGTCTTGCCGCCCGGTAGCGAAGTGCGCGGCCGGTCGGAGGGCGCTGCGTAGCGCAGCCGCTGTTCCGGGCGCATCGGTTCTTGTGCCGGCCGATTCATGTTTCCGCACCTCCGGCGCTGCAACGATCGGACGGCATCAGGCGGCCTTCTTGGCGTGATGGGAATGCAGCCGCGCCGACAGGTCGCGCCGCACATCGTTGAATTCCGGCGAGGAGACGTCGCGCGGGCGGGGCAGGGTGATGCGATGCTCGCTCGCGATCCGGCCCGGCCCCGGCTCCATCACCACCACGCGGTCGGCCAGGAAGATGGCTTCCTCGATCGAATGGGTGACGAACAGCACCGTCAGTCCGGTGCGCTGCCAGAGGTCGAGCAACTCGTCCTGCAAGCGTTCGCGCGTCATCGCGTCCAGCGCGCCGAAGGGCTCGTCCATCAGCACCACTTCCGCGTCATTGGCCAGCACGCGCGCGATGGCGACACGCTGCTTCATGCCGCCCGAAAGCTGGTGCGGATGCGCGTCCGCAAAGCGCGTGAGGCCGACGAGGGAGACGAAGCGCTCCACGATGTCGCGCACCTCCGCCTGGCCCAGGCCACGGCTTTTCGGGCCGAAGGCGATGTTCTCGCGCACCGTCAGCCAGGGGAACAGGCCGTAATCCTGGAACACCATGCCGCGGTCGGGGCCGGGTTGCGCGATCGGCTTGCTCCACATCAGGGCGCTGCCCGCGCTCGGCTGTTCGAAGCCGGCGACGATCCGCAGCAGCGTGGACTTGCCGCAGCCGGATGCACCGATCAGGCAGACGAATTCGCCCTTGTGCACGGTGAGATTCGCGTCGCGCAGCGCCTCGATGCGCTGGTCGCCGAGGGTGTAGGTCTTGTCGACACCCTGGATGTCGAGGATCGGGATCTCAGCCACGGTGCAAGGGGCTCCAGCGCAGCAGGCGGTTCATCAGCATCACCACGATCCGGTCGGAGACGAAGCCCGCGATCCCGATCACGATCATGCCGCAGATGACGAGTTCGGTGCGGCTCAGCGTGCGGCCGTCCATGATCACGGCGCCCAGCCCCTGCGGCACGCCCGTCATCTCACCCACCACGATGACGAACCACGCGAGGCCGAGGCCGAGCCTGAGGCCGGTGAAGATCGAAGGCAGCGCCGCCGGCAGCACCACCTTGAAGAACTGCGCATTGCCGCGGCAGCCCAGCATCGACGCGGCTTCGAACAGCCGGGGATCGACGCTGCGGACACCAAAGACGGTGTTGAGCAGGATGGGATAGAAGGCGCCCAGGAACACCAGGAAGAAGGCCGATTTCGTGCCCAGCCCGAACAGGATCATGGACAGCGGCAGCCAGGCCGTGACCGGGATCGGGCGCATCAGTTGCAGGAACGGGTCGAAGAGCTGCGCGACGAGCGGGATCCGCCCGATCAGCAGCCCGAGCGGCACGGCAGCCAGCGCCGCCAGCGCGAAGCCGCCATAGACGCGCTGCACAGACGCCCAGAGATGCAGGTGCATGGTGGCGGAGAAGGCATCGTCCCAGATGCCGCCCACCACGAAATCCACCATGTATTCCGCCACATCAGCCGGCGAGGGGATCAGGCGGGTCATCCCCGCCTTCACCGCCATGTGCCAGCCGAACAGCAGCAGCGCTGGCACGATCAGCGCGAGCAGCGCCGCCCTGGCGCGCGCGAACAGCTTCGCCGTTCCCGCGGAACTCGGCGCGGCGAGCGCGCCCTGGCTGGGGGCCGTGGCCTCCGACATCGCCGCGTCTCCTTCCCGTCGTTACGACGTCGCGACCTCGTTGGAGAAGCGCGGGTTGAGCAGGGTGTTCCAGTTCGGCTGCTGGCGGATCTGGCGCAGCTCCTGCATGTGCTGGCCGTAGATGCGGGACTGGTTCATCACCGTCTCGTCCAGGCGCCAGATGTATTCGACATTGCCGGCGCCCAGCGCCTGTTCCACGGCCGCGCGCGGCGCGCCGAGGATCCGGACGGTGGCGTCGGCAACCTCACGCGGGTTGGCCATCATGTACTCGCTCGCGCGGCGATGGACGCCGAGCATGGTGCGCACCAGCGCGGGGTCGGACGCGACCATCGCCTCGCTCGTCGCCCAGATCATGTTCAGGCCGCCCATGGCCGTGCCGTAGGGGTATTCCACCAGCTGCCCGACGCCGGAGGAGATCGACAGGCCCGGCCCCGGCTCCGCGCCGACATAGGCGTCGATGTCGCCGCGGGACAGCATCGCGTGCATCTCGCCGAAGGGCACGCGGACGCTGGTGATGTCGCGGATGGTCATGCCCGACTGGCGCAGGCGTTCCAGGATGAAGACCTCCTGCGTCGAGCCCGGCCAGATGGCGACGCGACGACCGCGCAGGCCGGCGATGTCCCTGATGTCGGACCCGGCGCGGCTCACCACGCCCATGCCGCGGTTGCAGAAGGCGCCGGCGACGACAACGGGTTCGCCAGCGGCGGCGCCGAGGATGGCGGCGGCGATCCCGAAGCCGCCGAAATCCACGCTGCGCGTGACCACCGCGTTCTTGCCGTCGGTCGGGCTGTCGAAGGTCGTGATCTCAAGGCGCAGATTGGGCGGCAGGAAGCGCTCGTAGAAGTGCGGCGTCATGGCATGGATCAGGCGCAGCCCGCCCATCTTCACCGTGCGCTGCGCCTGCGCGTTGGCGACATGCGGCGCGGCGAGGACGAGGCCTGCGGTGCCGGCGAGAAGGTGGCGGCGGCGGATCATGCGAAGTCTCCCGGTTTTCGTGGTTGGGGTGGTGTGGCGCGTCAGCCCGCGACGGGCGTCAGCGATTGCAGATAGGCGCGCCAGCCGCCGAAGCGGCTGATCTCCTCCGCGCCCAGCAGGCCTTCGGGCTCCACCAGGAATCCCTTGGGCGTGGTGCCATCGGCCAGGCGCAACGTGCCGATGCAGAGCGGCGCGGGGATCGCGGCGACGAAGGCGGCGAAGCCCGCGGGCGGCAGCGCCCAGACTTCGGTTGCGATCGCATGGCCGGTGCCGGATGCGACGCGCAGCAGGCCGGGCCGGCGCGGCGGGCCGCCGGCCAGCGCGTAGAAGCGATAGGATGGCTCCGTCGCCGTCGCGCGCAGCAGAGTGCCGCCGCGCGAGGTCAGTTCGTGGTTCAGCGCGAGCCCCGACAGATGCGCGCCAACCACGGCGATCTCGATCATGTCGCTCATGCCGCGATCCTCCCGGCGGTGGCGCCGAGGCGCGGTTGCATGCTGGCCTGGAAGCGCGCCCCGAAGGCCGCGAGCCGCGCATCGGACCCGCGCGGGCCGATCAGTGTGACACCCGCCGGCAGCCCATCCGGCCGGAACGGCCCGGGGACGGCCAGCGCCGCGAGATCCAGCAGGTTCACGAAATTCGTGTAGGTGCCGAGCCGTGCATTCGGCCCGATCGGGTCAGCTTCCAGTTCCGCCACCGTCGGGAAATTCGGCGCGGAGGGGACGATGATCGCATCGACCTCATCCCAAGCCGGCTCAGTCCGCCGACGCAGCTCGGCCAGCAGATAAAGGCCGCGGAACGCATCGACGGCGCTGAAGCGCGCGGCGGCGGCCAGGATGCCGCGCGTGACGGGGTGCACAGCCTCTGGCCGCTGGGTGGCGAAATCGCCGACCGCCGCGGCGCGCTCCGCCACCCAGGGGCCGTCATACAAAAGCCGCGCGACGGCATGGAACGGGCTGAGATCGATCTCCCGCACCACGACGCCGAGACCGGCGAGGCCCGCTTGCGCGGCGCCCCAGGCGGCGCGGCCGGCTTCGTCGTCGATCTCGGGGGCCTTCGGCACGCCGATCCGCAGCAGCGGCGCGGCCTCTGCCGGCGTCTGCCAGGGGATGGGGCGGGAGAAGGGGTCGCCCGCATCCTCGCCCTGCATGACCGCGAAGGTAGCCCAGGCGTCATCGACCGTCAGCGCGAAGACCGAGACGCAATCCAGCGTCCGGCAGGCCGGCACCACGCCGCGCGTCGAGACCACGCCGAGCGAGGGCTTCAGCCCCACCAGGTTGTTCAGCGCCGCCGGCACACGGCCCGACCCCGCCGTGTCGGTACCCAGCGAGAAGGTCGCGAGACCCTGCGCCACCGCGACGGCGGAGCCGGAACTGGACCCGCCCGGCACGCGGCCGGCGTCGAAGGCGTTGCGCGGGGCGGGGAAGGGGGTCCGCACGCCGACCAGGCCGGTGGCGAATTGGTCGAGATTGGCCTTGCCGATCAGAACCGCCCCCGCCGCGAGCAGCTTCGCCACCGCCGGCGCGGTGTCCTGCGCCGTGTAGGCGAAACCGGGGCAGGCGGCGGTCGTCGGCAGGCCGGCAACGTCGATATTGTCCTTCACCACCACCGGCAGGCCCCAGAGCGGGAAGCGCGCGGGATCGAAGGGCGGCAGCGCCCGCGCGGCCGCGGTGGCGTCCGCTGGCGGGACCAGATGCAGGAAGATTCCGGGATCGCCGAGCGCCGCGATGCGGCGATGAATCAGCCCTACGACCTCCGCCGGATCGAGGCGGCCGGCGGCGTAGGCGGCGTGCAAGGTCGCACGATCGAGTGAAAGGTCGGTAACGTTCATGGATGGCATCGCGTCTCGCATAGCAAGCTATGTGCCGCAAGCCTCCGGCTGAGCTCATGTTAGGCAGTCTCGGACATGGATGCCAAAAAAGACGCCAATGATGCGCAGGGAGTCACGAAATTGCCCACAAAGCGGGCGGCGGGCGGTGAGACTCCGCTCCATGACGCTTGGCGTTCACGCCCGCCTGCCGTGTCGCCGCAGCGGCGCGGCGGCGCCGCATGGCCGCCGCCCGGGATCCCTTCTACCGGCGCGCCGCCGCGAAGCGCACCGCTTCCTCGGCCGCGCGGAACAAGGCGCGGGCCTTCTGCTGGGTCTCGGCGTATTCGGCCTCGGGGTCGCTATCGGCCACCACGCCGGCGCCGGCCTGCACATGCATCGTGCCGTCCTTCACCAGCGCGGTGCGCAGCGCGATGCAGGTGTCCATGTTGCCATCGGCGCCGAAATACCCGACGCCGCCCGCATAGACGCCCCGCCGCGACGGCTCCAGTTCCTCGATGATCTGCATCGCGCGGACCTTCGGCGCGCCGGACAGCGTGCCGGCGGGAAAGCCCGCCATCAGCGCATCCAGCGGTTCCAGCCCCGGGCGCAGGCGGCCGACCACCTCGCTCATGATGTGCATCACCTGGCTGTAGCGCTCGACCTGGAATTTCTGCGTCACGCGCACGCTGCCGATCTCGGCCACGCGGCCGACATCGTTGCGGCCCAGGTCGATCAGCATCAGGTGCTCGGCGAGTTCCTTCGGGTCGGCGAGCAATTCGCGCTCCAGCCGCAGATCTTCCTCCGGCGTCGCGCCGCGCGGGCGGGTGCCGGCCAGCGGGCGCAGCTTCACCTCTCCGTTCTTCACGCTCACCAGGATCTCGGGCGATGCGCCGACCAGCGCGAAGCCGCCGAGGTCGAGGAAGAACAGATAGGGCGCGGGGTTCAGCCGCCGCAGCGCGCGATAGAGCGCGAAGGGCGGCAGCGCGAAGGGCACCGAGAAACGCTGGGACGGCACGACCTGGAAGGCATCGCCGGCCGCGATGTACTCCTTCGCCTTCAGCACGGCCGCGCAGAAGCTGTCCTTGGTGAAGTTGGACGTGGGCGCGGGCAGGGCGGGCAGGGCCGCCGGCGGCGCCGGGCGGGGCAGGGGGCGGTCGAGCGCGGCCTCGGCCTCATCCAGTCTGGTCTGCGCCGCGTCCCAGGCCGCCTTGGGGTCCAGCCCCGGCTCCGGCCAGACCGCCGTCACCAGCGTCAGCGTGTCCCGCACATGGTCGAAGACGGCGACCAGGGTGGGGCGGAACATCACCGCTTCCGGGATGCCGAGCACATCCGGGTTCTTCGCCGGTAGCTTTTCGATCTGGCGGACCATGTCGTAGCCGAGGAAGCCGAACAGCCCCGCCGCGATGGAAGGCAGCCCCGCCGGCATCGGCATTCGGCATTCGGCGACCAGCGCGCGCAGACTGTCGATCGGCGACGCAGCTTCGGGGACGAAGGCGTGGGGGGCGGCCAACGCGTGGCGGTTGATCTCCGCCACGCCGTTGCGGCAGCGCCAGAGCAGGTCGGGCTCCATCCCGATGGCGGAGAAGCGGCCGCGCGCAGCGCCGCCTTCGACCGATTCCAGCAGGAAGGCGTTGGGCCGGCCCTGCACCAGCCGCAGGAAGGCCCCGACCGGTGTGTCGAGGTCGGCCACGCGTTCGCGGAACAGCACCTGCCCGCGCCCGGCGGCGAGAGACTCCGCGAACTGGGCGAAGGTGACCATTACGGCACGACCTGCGGCAGCAAGGTCTGGCTGATGCGCGGATTGGCGCGGGCGCGGAGCGCGGCGACGAATTGCGCCTCCAGGTCCTCCGCCGCCTGGGCCTGGGCATTGCGCCGCGCGGCGGCCAGCGCCTGCGGCTCGCCGGCCGGGTCGGCCTGGATCACCTCCAGCAGTTGCGCCACCGCGAAGCCGGCGCGGGTCGGCACCATCACCACCTCGTTCACCCGCGCGCCGAACAGCGGCGCGAGAAGTTCCGGCGGCACGGTCAGGCCGGGCGCGCCCGCCTCGGGGCGGCGCGCGAAGGGGCCCATACGGTCGGAGGGCACGCCCGCCGCCGCGGCCGCCGCCGCCAGCGCCTGCCCGCCGCGCGCGGCGCCCATCAGCGCCGCCGCGCGTTCTTCCTGGAAGCGACGGCGGGCCTCGGTGACGAAGGCGAAGCGGACATCATCCACCACGCTGTCCAAAGGACGGAGCGCGGGGGGCACCACGCTTCGCAGATCCACCGCGACGAAGGCGTCGGCCTCGCGCAGCTCCTGCAGGCGCGGGGCGCGGCCGGGCTCGGCGGTGAAGATGGCGCGCAGCACTTCTGGCCGGGCGGCGGGCGGCACGGGCAGGGGCACCGGCGCGCCATCCTGGTCATTGCCGCGCACATCGAGCCGCAGCGTCGTCACCGCCATACCGTAGCGCTGGCCCGCTTCCTCCAGCGTGCCGCCGCCGGCGATCGCATCCTCGATCCGGTTGGCGCGGTCGAAGGCGAGGTCCGCGGCCTTTTCCAGCGCCACAGCTTCCCGCAGCCGGTCCCGCAGATCCTCGATCCGCGCCACGCTGCCCGGCGTCACCTGGACGGTGCGGAACACATGCCAGCCGAAGGGCGAACGCACCGGCGCCGTCACGCCGCCCACCGGCACCGCGAAGGCGGCCTCGGCCAGCGCGACCACCGGCAGGTCGCCGCGGGTCACGGTGCCGAGCGCCAACGCCGTGCCGCCTGCCGCCTGGGCGGCCTGCTGCAGGGAAGCGAAATCAGGGGTCTCGCGCCATGCGGCGGCGATGCGCGCGGCGGCCTCCTCGGTCGGCAGCAGCGCCTGTTCCAGCTCGCGCCGCTCCGGCGTCTCGAACTGGGTGCGGCGGGCGTCGAAGGCGGCCGCGATCTCCTCCTCTGTCACCGCCACCTGGTCGGCGAGGGTGGCGGGGGAGAGCACGGCGAGCGTCACCTCACGCAGCTCGGGGGTGGAGAAGCGGTCGGGGTTGTTGGCGTGGAAGCGGGTGAGCTGCGCCTCGGTCGGCGGCGGGGGCTCGGGCGCTTCCAGAAGCGGGAATTCGACGACCTGCGCCACGCGGCGCTCGCGTTCCCAGCGGAACAGCGCGCCGGCCAGCGCCTCCGGCGCGCCGGCCCCGGCGCGGACCGCGCCGACCAACTGCATGCGCTGCAGATCGTCGCGCACGATCTGGAGGAACATGGGCTCGTTCATGTCGCTCTGCCGCAGGAACTCGGCGAACATCAGGCGGTTGAAGCCGCCGCCCATCTGGAAGCCCGGTATGGCGCGAACATATTCGGCCACCTGCGCGTCGGGCGCGGCGATGCCGAGCCGCGCGGCCTCGATCCGCTGGGCGCGTTCGGCGATCAGCACCTCCAGCGCCTGGCGGGCGATCGCTTCCCGGATCGCCTGATCGGGCTCGAAGCTCGGGCCCAGCTGGCGCTGGATGCGCTGCAGGTCGCGCCGCGCGGCGGCCTGCGCCTCTCGCGGTTCGATGGTCGCGCCGGCCATCTGCACCACCGCGGTTTCGCGGAACAGATTGCGGACGACGTCCTCGATCCCCCAGATCCCGAAGGAAATGATCAGGAGGACGAAAAGGACCTTGGCGACCCAGGACTTCGCCAGTTCGCGGAACCATGTGATCATGGGAGCGGCGTAGCGCAGAGCCCGCCCGGTTGCCAGCCCGGCCCGCTGTTGGTAGCCCGGGCGCGGCAAGGGAGAGGGCAGGCATGACCCCGGGCGTGAAGCCGCTGGTCGCGGGCAATTGGAAGATGCACGGCACGCTGGCCGAGGCCGCGGCGCTTGCGCGGGCGGTGCGGGACGGCAGCGCGGACCTGCCGGCCGGGCTGCTGGTCTGCCCCGGCTTCCTCCATGTCGCCCCGGTGGCGGCGCTGCTGGCGGGGTCGGGCGTCGCGGTGGGCGGGCAGGATTGCCACGCGGCGGCCAAAGGCGCCCATACCGGCGACATCGCCGCGCCGATGCTGCGCGATGCGGGCGCAACCCATGTCATCCTGGGTCATTCCGAACGCCGCACCGACCACGCCGAGACCGATGCGGCGGTGCGCGCCAAGGCCGTCGCGGCCCTCGCGGCCGGCCTCGTCCCCATCATCTGCGTGGGCGAGACGGAGGCCGAGCGGCTCGACGGGCGGGCGGAGGCGGTGGTGGAACGCCAATTGGCCGACAGCCTTCCCGATGGCTTCGCCGGCATCGTGGCCTATGAGCCGGTCTGGGCCATCGGCACCGGCCGCACCCCGACCGAGGCCGACATCGCCGCCATCCATGGCGTGATCCGCGCCCATCTGGCGGCGCGCTTCGGCGCGGCGGGGGGGACGACGCCGATCCTCTATGGCGGCTCCATGAAGCCGGCCAATGCGCGTGCCATCCTGGCCCTGCCGAATGTGGATGGTGGGCTGGTGGGCGGGGCGAGCCTGGTGGCGGCGGATTTCCTGGCCATCGCCCAGGCGGCTGGGCCGGCCGGGTGATGGGGGGCGCGCAGCCGGGGGCTGGGCAGCCCCGGCCGACGCTGGCAAATCCGCCCCGGACCCGCTACAGAGCCGCCCCATGACCACCGTCCTTCTTGTCATCTTCCTGCTCGTCACCCTCGCCCTGATCGGGGTCATCCTGGTCCAGCGCAGCGAGGGCGGGGGGCTTGGCGTCGGCACGTCCCAGGGGATGGGATCCTTCATGTCGGGCCGCGGCACGGCCAACCTGCTGACCCGCACCACCGCCATCCTCGGCACCGCCTTCATGGTTCTGGCGCTGGCGCTGGCGATGCTGGGCAAGGGGCAGCAGCCGCGCGGGTCGATCCTGGACGCGCCGGGCGGCGTGCCCGGCGGCGCCGCG
>JBIIRI010000114.1:0-11274 GCA_044341625.1 Roseomonas sp. | reverse complement strand
CACCGCGACCTTGGTGAAGACGGCAGCGGACGCGATGGAGACGCCGGTGACGGCGGCGAAGACGGCGTTCGCGCCGACGGTCGCATGCCCCAACCCGCCGCGCACCCGGCGCAGCAGCGCCTGCGCAACCTCGAAGGTGTCCTTGCCGATGTCGGAGATGCTGACCAGAAGCCCCATCAGCACGAAGAGTGGGATAGTGGCGAAGATGTAGTCCTGGATGCCCGAATAGGTCGCCATCGCGGCGAAGCGGAAGGCGAGGTCCGGATTGTCGCGGATCAACCAGACGCCGACGGCGGCCGTCGAGATCAGGGATATGCCGATGGGCAGGCCGAGCACGATCAGCCCGACCATGGCGCCGATCAGCACGAAGCCGATGGTGATCTCGTCCATCGCCTTAGCCCTGCCCGCCGCGCAGCAGTCGCCGCGCCTCGGTGCCGACCAGCACCAGATAGGCCAGCGCGCCGGCCGACCCACCCAGCACGATCAGCGCGCGGAAGGGCCAGGTCGGCACGGTGAACAGGCCCTGCACGCCGAAGAATTCGCGGCGCGCGATGGAATTCCACATCGGATCCCACGCTGCCTGGGCGATGAAGCCCATGACCGCCGCGCCGATCAGCATGAAGGCAATCTCCATGCCGCGCCCCAGCGCCGGAGCGGCGCGCAGGACGCGATCGATCAGGAAGTCCGCGCGCGTCATGCGGCGGTTGTAGATGGTGGCGCCGATCTGCAGGAACACGATGCCGACCACCGAATGGGCCGCGATCTCCGCCACGCCGGTGATCGGCGCGTTCAGGAAGGAACGCCCGATCACATCGGCGCAGATCAGGCACATCAGGCCGAAGGTCCAGATGGTCCCGATCGCAGCCAGGGCGTCCAGCAGCAGCCGCACCGGGTCGAAGGGCCGCGGCGCGGCGGCGGCGTTGAGCGCCGCCATGTCGATGTCATCAGCCATGGCGGCGCTCCGGCCCGGTGGTCAGGCGGTCAGTTCGCGATCCCAGTTGCGGCCCGGCGTCTGACCGGCGGCGCGGATCGCGGCGAAATAAGCGTTCAGCACATCGCGCGACGCGGCGCCCGAGCTGCCGGCCCAGGTCTGCGCCAGGTTGGGCAGGCCGCGGATCCAGCGCTCGCGCTCGGCGGCCGGCAGCGTCGTGACGACGGCGCCGCGCGCCACCATGTCGCGCTTGGCGGTGGCGATGCGGTCCGACACGTCGCGGATATGGGCGGCGGTCGAGGCCTTCCCGGCCGCGACCAGCGCGCGGCGGACGATCTCCGGGTAGCGTTCGTAGCGCTGGCGGTTCACCGCGATGCCGCCGACATACATCGCGCCCACGTCGCATTCGGTGATGAAGCGCGCGACCTCATACACCCGCGTCGGCAGGATGCCGACATAGAAGGACAGCGCGCCTTCGGACACGCCGGTCTGGATATCGGTATAGTAGGTTGTCAGCGCGCCATCCACCGGCGTCGCGCCCGTGCCCTGCAGCCAGTTCGCACTGGTACCCGGCGCGGAGATCTTGCGGTTCCGCAGGTCGTCCAGCGTCCGGATCGGGAAGTTCGACCAGATGTGGTAGGTGTCGGTGATGTAGGACGAGAGCGGGACCATGTTCAGCCCGTTCCAGTTCTGGCGGATCGCCGGAACCGTCTCATTCATCTGCTCGAAGGCGTTGGCGATCAGGCCGTGGTCGCCGGTGGCGAAGGGCGTGAAGTAGGTGACGTTCTGGAGGGGCATGGTGCTGCCCTCCCACAGCGTGCCGACATAGCCGATGTCGGTGATGTTGTCGCGCACCGCCTCCATCGTGTCCTGGAAGCGATACAGCGTGCCGCCATAGGCTTCGCGCCAGTTGATGCGGTGCGTGTTGCCATTGTCGCGGAGGAACTTGTCCACCTCCGGCTGGAACACGTTCTTCATGATGTGGATCCAGAAATTCTGGACCGGGTGGCTGGCTGCGATCTGGATCGTCAGCGCGGTCTGCGCGACGGCGGTGTGCGCGGCGAAGATCGGCAGCGCGGCTGTGCCGGCCAGAAGGCCGCGACGGCGGATGGTCATGGCGATGTCTCCTCCCTGCTTGTTCAGATGCGGCCCAGCGCACGCAGGATGCGCGCGGGCGTGAAGGGCTGTTCCAGCACGCGCGCGCCCAGCGGGCGCAGCGCGTCGTTGATCGCGTTCATCAGCGCGGCCGGTGCGCCCGCCGTGCCGGCCTCACCCGCGCCCTTGGCGCCGAGCAGGCTTTCCTTGGTCGGCGTCTCGACGTGGCCGACATGCATCTCCGGCATCTCCGCCGACATCGGCACCAGATAGTCCGCCATCGTCGTGGTCAGCAGATTGCCCTGCTCGTCATAGACGCAGTGCTCGTACAGCGCCCCGCCGAGGCCCTGGACGATGCCGCCGCGGATCTGCTCATCCACCAGCAGCGGGTTGATCACCCGCCCGCAATCCTCGACGCACCAATGCTCCAGCACCTTCACCATGCCGGTGTCGGTATCCACTTCCGCCCAACAGGCCTGGATGCCGTTGGTGAAGGCGAAGGGATACTCCTTCGTGATGAAGTGGCGGGTCTGCACCAACTCCCGCGGCAGATCCTTCGGCAGCGTATCGCCGCGGAAATAGACGATGCGGCCAAGTTCGCCGAGCGGCATGCGCTCACGCCCCGTCTCGCGCTCCACCACCTGGCCCATACGGATATCGAGCGTCTCGGGCGCCGCCTGCAGCATGGCGCCCGCCACCACCAGAATCTGCTGCTTCAGCGCGATGGCCGATTGCAGCGCGGCCTCGCCACCGATGCCGGCGCCACGGCAGGCCCAGGTGCCGCCGCCATAGGGCGTGGTCTGGGTGTCGCCGGTGATCACCTTCACGCGCTCAAGCGGCACGCCGACGCCATGCGCCACGATCTGGCGCAGGATGCCCTCGGTCCCCTGCCCCTGCTCGGTCACGCCCGACATCACCACGACGGAGCCGTCCGGATCCATGCGCACGGTTGCCCCATCCTGCGCGGAGATGCGCGCCCCGCCGATGCCGTACATGAAGGGCGAAGGGTTGGTCAGCTCGATGAAGCTCGCGAAGCCGAGGCCGCGATAGACGCCCCGCTTCCGCTGCTCCGTCTGGTCCGCGCGGATGCGTTCGACCGGCACCATCGCCAGCAGCTTGTCAAGCGCCGCATGGTGCGACAGCCCCTCGAAGCGCATGCCTGGCGGGGAGGTGTAGGGATAGGCATCGTCGCGGATCAGATTGCGGCGGCGAATCTCGATCGGGTCGAGGCCAAGCGCCTCGGCCGCGAGGTCCACCAGCCCTTCCGTCACCGCCGTCGCGATCGGATGGCCGACGGCGCGGTACTGGCAGGTGGGCGTCTTGTTCTGCAGCACCACGGTGGTGGTGCAGCGGTAGTTCGCGAAGTCGTAGGGCCCGCCGCAAAGGTTCACGACCTGGTTGCCCTCGATCGCGCTGGTGCGGGGATAGACCGAATAGGGCCCGATGCCCGTGCGGTCATCGATGTCGAAGGCGAGGATCCTGCCCTCCGCATCCACCGCGATCCGCCCCGTGATCCGGTGGTCGCGGGCATGGATGTCGGAGACGAAGCTCTCGAACCGGTCGGCCACGAACTTCACGGGCCGGCCGAGGATACGCGACATCGCCGCGACCGCGACTTCGTCCGGATAGACATGGACCTTGATGCCGAAGCTGCCGCCCACATCCTTGCAGATGACGCGCACCGCGCCTTCTTCCATGCGCAGTTGCTTCGCGAAGACGCCCTGCATCATGTGCGGCGCCTGAGTAGAGTGATGGACGGTCAGCGTCCCATCGGCGCGGTTCCAGTCGGCGACGATGCTGCGCGGCTCCAGCGTGACGCCGGTGTGCCGACCGGTGAGGAAGGTTGCCTCCACCACCTTATGCGCGGCGGCCATGGCGGCGGCGACATCGCCCTTCTCCGCCGTGCGGGTGAAGACAAGATTGTCGCCGAGCTCGGGGTGGATCACCACCGCGCCGGGATCGAGCGCCGTCTCCATGTCGAGTTGCGCGGGCAGCGGTTCCCACTCCACGGCCAGCGCGGCGACGCCATCTTCCGCCGCGGCGCGGCTGTCGGCGACGACGGCCACCACCGGCTCGCCCTGCCAGGTCGCGCGCTCGAGCGGCAGCGGGTATTGCGGCGCGGACTTCATGCCCTTCAGGTGATCGAGCGTCGCGACCCACGGGTCGCAGACCTTGGCGAGATCGGCGCCGGTGAAGACCCGCAGCACACCAGGCACCTGCAGCGCGGCCGCGGTGTCGATGGCCAGGATGCGCGCATGCGCGTGCGGGCTGCGCAGGAAGGCGGCCTGCACCATACGGGGCAGCATCACGTCGTCGGTGTAGGCGGCACGGCCCTGGACCAGCTTCGGCAGGTTCGGGCGGGGGACCGAACGGCCGATATAGGAATTCGGCAGGTCCTCACGCGAGAGGCCAATGGAGGCGGGCGTGATCTCGTTCATCACTGCGTCCCCTGCCGGGCGGCGAGCGTCTGTTCCACCGCGTCCACGATCGCCTGGTAGCCGGTGCAGCGGCAGTAATTGCCGGAGAGATGTTCGCGGATCTCGTCGCGCGTGGCCTCGGGATGATGGCGCAGGATGTCGGCCGCCGCCATCACCATGCCCGGCGTGCAGAAGCCGCATTGCGCGGCATTGCGGGCCACGAAGGCGGCCTGCAGATCCTCGGCCTCGCCGCTGTCGGTCAGGCCCTCGATCGTCATGACGTCGGCGCCATCGAGGCTCGCGGCCAGCACCAGGCAGCCGCGCACGATCTCCCCATCCACCCGCACCGTGCAGGCGCCGCAGACGCCATGCTCGCAGCCGGCATGGGATCCGGTGAGCCCCAGATCGAGGCGCAGGAAGTCCACGAGGTGGCGCCGCGGCTCGACGCCGCGCGTCATGCGCTCTCCGTTCACGGTCAGCGTGATCTCGACCCGCGCGCTCATGCTGCGATCTCCGTGGCGGGCAGGAAGCGCGACAGGGCGCGCGCGGTCAGCACGCGCGCGAGATGCCGCTTCATCTCCGGCGGTCCGTGCAAATCCGAGGGCGGATCGAGGTCGCCCGCCAGCGCGGCCTGCGCGGCGGCGATGCTCTCGGCGCCGAGCGTGCGGCCTTGCAACGCGGCCATGGCGCCCTGGGCCAGCACGGGTCCGTTGCCCACGCCGAAATAGGCAAGCCGCGCGGCGGCCACGCGCGGCCCGTCGAGCCTGACGCAGGCCGCGAGCCCCGCCATCGCATAGTCGCCCGAGCGGCGCGCCACCTCGACGATCGCGCTGCGGTGCGCGGGCGTCGCGGTGGGTACCTCCACCGCCAAGATCAGCTCGCCCGGGCGCAGCGCCGTCTCCAGCAGCCCGGTGAAGAAGGACGCGGCCGGAACCCGCCGCTCGCCGGCTGCCGAGGCCAGCACGACCGTCGCGCCAAGGGCGACAATGCAGGCCGGCAATTCGGCGGCAGGATCGGCATAGGCCAGGCTGCCGCCAATGGTGCCGCGATTGCGGATGGCGGGATGGGCGATGAAGGGCACCGCCTCCGCCAGCAGCGGCGCGTGGCGCGCCACCAGCGGATCGCGACCGAGTTCGGCATGGCGGGTGAGCGCGCCGATCCGCAAGGTTCCGCCTGCTTCCGAAATGCCCCCGAGCGCCGCAACGCGCGTGATGTCCACCAAAAGCTCCGGCTCGGACAGGCGGAAGGCCAGCGTGGCCAGCAGCGTCTGCCCGCCTGCGAGGATCCGGGCGCCGTCGCCATGCTCCGCCTGCAAGCGCCAGACATCATCGAGCGTCGAGGCCCGGACATAGCCGAAGGCCGGCCACTTCATGGCGTCGTCCCCTCCATGCCCGCGCATTCGTTGCCGGGCGGCGTTGCTTGTTGATCATCTGATCACCGGAAACTAATCTGCTTGTCAAGAAGCCGTGGCGATCGCCACGTGTCGGGGAGGAAGCGTTGGACGGTATGCCGCGAGCAGCGCGGCGCCTGGAGCCGCAGGCGCGGCGCGAACAGATCGTCGCCGCCGCCGTGTGTTACTTCGCGGAAGTCGGTCTCGACGGCACGACCCGCGACCTCGCGCGTCGCATCGGCATCACCCAGGCGTTGCTCTACCGTTATTTCGCCAGCAAGGCGGAACTGCTGGAAGCCGTGTTCGAGCGCGTCTTCCTGGACCGCCTCTCGCCACGCTGGAGCGCGGAAATCCGCGACCGGACGCAGCCGCTTGAAGAGCGCCTCAGCCGCTTCTATCGCCACTACGCCGCGGCGATCTTCACATTCGAATGGATGCGGATCTTCATGTGGGCGGGATTGGCTGGCGAGGCATTGAACCAGCGCTACCTCTCGCGCGTCGAGGACAGCCTGCTCGCGCCGCTGTGCGACGAAATCGCCGCCGCCGGCCCCTACAGGCACCCGGACATGGAGGAGATGTGGGCGCTGCACGGCAGCGTCGTCTATCTTGGGATCCGCCGTTTCATCTACCAGTTGCCGACCCCCGCCGATGTGGGCCCGGTTGTCGACAAATCGGTGGCGCGCTTCCTGCGCGGGTTGCGGCGTGAGGCGGAGGTCTCACTCGCGCAAACGACCTGCCCTGACGGATCGGGGTAAGGCTGGACACCTCCGGCACCCGGGCGATGAACGGACGGCAAGGTCGGCACAGAATTGCTGCCCGGGTTGTTGGCGCGGGAGATGAGGGCTGGCTTCGTCCGCACTCGGCTGCGGGTGCTGGCGAATGAACGTCGTCGGTTCGGCTGCGGACGCCTGGTTCGATCCAGTGGATCGAACCCTGCTGGCGCGGGAAGGACATCGGCTGAACCACTAGAAGCTGTTCCGCCTGTACCGGGCGGAACGCCTCGGGGTGCGCCGTTGTGGCGGACGCAAACCCGCGCTGGGCATGCGGGTACCGATGGCGCCGCCGCAGGGAATGAATAAGCGCTGGTCGCTGGGCTTCGTTGCTGACGCGCTGAGCGGCGGGCAGCGGTTCCGTGTTCTGGCAGAGGTGGACAACTAGACCCACGACTGGCTGGCGCTGGTGGCCGGCACCTCGCTGTCGGGGCTGCGCGGGGGGCGTGAACTCGACCGGATCGTGGCGCTACGCGGCCGCCCAGCGACGATCGTCAGCGACAACGGTAAGGAACTGACGTCCCACGCGATGCGGCGCTGGCAGCAGGCGCGTGGTGTCGCCTGGCACGACATCGCGACGGCCCAGCCCGCGAGCCCTCCTCTGCAGGCCCCAGAGCCCCGCCCCAGCCTTCCGCCACCCGGACCGTTGACAAATTGTACTGTTTTTGGACATGTTCCGACATCGGATTTATTGCGCCAAAGGGTTTCGGGAAGGGATGCGCCGCCATGTCTCGCTACGCTGACCTGAGCGGCCCGACGCCAGTGGCGTGTATCCTGTTGCCATGGATCCCTGCGCGCGAGCAGGGCACCTAAATGAAGAGCGTGATTGAGTGGCATTCCGCGTCGGGCCGGGGTGTGCAGGACGGCGCGGCAGAAAAGCTTGGGCCGGGCGCGATCTGTCCCAACTGCCACCGGGAGGCCGGACGACGGCTGATCCTCTCGGCATTCGTTGGTACGGATAGATCGCAGCTCTTCGCTTGCGAGGCCTGCAGTGCCCATTTTTTTGAGGGCGCCAAGGCTGGGGCCTATTCCGACCTGCCCGCCGGCGGCACCGATGCGCTCGCATTCTACCTGCAGCAGGGCGCCAATATCGGCGGCATGGCCATGCGACTACAGGCCCTGGATCGCCCCACTGGCACCGCCTATTTGGAAGTTGGCTGCGGCTTTGGCCTGTCGCTCGATTTCGCGCATCGCATGCTTGGCTGGCAGGTGCGCGGGCTGGACCCCTCGCCCTTTGCGGTCGCAGGGCGCGAACAGCTCGGCCTGCCGATCGAAAGCCGCTATCTGGAAGCCTGCGGCCTGGACGATGCCTCAGCCGATGTGATCCACGCCTCGGAATTCATCGAGCACATCGCCGACCCGGTGCCCATGCTGGGCACGCTGCGCAAGGCCCTGCGGCCTGGCGGCACTTTGCTACTGACCACGCCGGCAGCCGAGATGATCCGTCCCGATACAGGCGATGGCTTGCTCGTGCCCTTGCTTTCGGTGGGATGGCATTTGGTTATCCAAACGGCCTCGAGCTTGACCTGGGCGCTGCATAAGGCCGGCTTCGATACCGTCTCTGTGCAGCGCGAGGGAGCGCAACTGGTGGCCATAGCCGGCCGACTGCCAGATGACGCACTGCAGGAGACAGCCTGCCGGTCGCGGTACCGAGCATGGCTACGCCTGATTGCCCAGGCTGTTCCGGACCAATCTGATCTCGGTTTTGGGGTCCGTGCGCGCCTGTATCGGGAACTGGCGATAGTCGGCTCGGCCGAAGCCGATGAGATCTGGCAAGCGCTGGATAGCCTGGTGCAGGAGCGCTGGGGACATGGCGTGGACGCCTTGGCCGCCGCCCCCGCAGACACCAATTGCCTCGCAGATCTACTCGCGCGCGAACCACTCGGGCTGGCAGGCATATTGCTCGCTCGCGGCTGGGTGAAGAAGCAGAGAGGCGAGGAGGCGCAAGCCTGCTTCGAGGGCGCCATTGCCGCCGCCGGACGACTGCGGGCCGCGCTTCGCGGCGTAGGCGCAGACGATGGGGATGCGGAAGATGTAGCTTTCGCGGCGCAGGCGGAACTGATCCTTCTGGCGGTAGCGCGCGGCGAGGCCAACATCGTATCTCGGCTTGATGCGTTGCGTGCCGCGGGCGGCCATCGTCATGCAGATACCATCGCGCCGGCATGCTTCATCACGCTGGTCAATCACGCTGCCTTTGAAGAGGCCCGCCAGATAACAGGCGTCGTGCAGACCGCGCTGGCGAACTTGCGCGAGATGTCCCGGCCCATGAACCACACCGATGCGTCGGTTGTTTATTGTGCGGCAACGCTGGAAATACAGATCGATGGTGGTGACCGAGCCAAAGCTTCTTCTTGGTTAAACTTGCTTCGCGGACGGATTAGTGGCGATCATATTTCTGGCGGACAGAATGGTCTTGTTATCGGCGCTGATCTGTATTGGCCAGCTGTGGACGCCGAAATCTTGAGCTGGCGGCTTATGGGTCAAACCGAGACAGCTGATCGCGTGAGCCTGGAAGCATCCCGATCGGCGATGGAGGCGGGCTTCCCAGGCCACGCGACAGCATGATCAGCCTCATCAATTTGTTGCAAGCCAGCAAGAAATTCAAAGATCAGCTTTTGCGCCTGATCTCAGCAGAGTTCTTCTATCGGGTTGCTGCTGGCGATCACGCATCTCAGGTCATCAAGCAACAGGCCGGCACTGCGGCCCTGGGCCGGCGGTGCTGTATCTTCGTGCATTTCGATGCCCAAGGCGTGGTTCGACAGCATACCCGAGACTATCTGCTGGCACTTCGTGAGGCCGGTTTTGGTATCATCTTCGTCACCAATGCCGGACAGCTGGAGGAAGCAAGCGCCAATTGGCTGGACACGCAATGCGCGCTCATCCTTATCCGGCGCAATCGCGGCTATGATTTCGGCGCCTATCGCGACGGCATAGCCGCATTCTTCGCGGCTGGAACGACAGCCGACCTCCTGGTGCTGGCCAATGACAGTTTGTATGGCCCCTTTGCGCCGCTTACCGATACGCTGAAGCGGATGGATTTTGCCGTCGCTGATGTCTGGGCACTGACCGATAGCTGGCAGCATCGCCATCACCTGCAGTCATATTTCCTGGCTTTCGGCCCCGTGGCTCTGGCCAGCGCCGCCTTTGCCGAATTTTGGCAGGATGTGCGTAACGTTCGGTCGAAATGGTCGGTCATTCATTTCTATGAGCTTCGGATGACACAGCGGCTGCAGTCTGCGGGGCTGAGTTGCGCTGCGGTCTGGGATTACCTCTCGCTGCTCGATTCGATGCGGGAGATGAGCGAAGCGCCAGAGGCCGCCATCAATCTGCCCTTGCAGGAGAAGGCGCTTCGCCGTGCGGTTGAGCGCGCGCTTGAGTGTTGGCGCTGGCGGATAGCGGTTAACCCGACACATGATCTGTGGCTGCCACTGCTGGAACAAGATTTCCCGTTCATCAAGCGAGAATTGCTGCGGTTCAATCCAGGCCGTTCGCCTGATCTTTACCTGTGGCATCGGATTGTACGGGCTCGGGCACCTCAATTTTATCAAAAGATTATCACCGACCTCAAATTAAATTTGCGCAGGCAGGTACCTTGATATTGTTTCATCATGAAATTCTCCACAGCAAACCCCGGACCATGAAGGGCGCCTAGAATGGCAACCACACCGCAAGACTTATCCCTTCTGAACGGTCAGTATATTTCCCCTACTGGCGACAAAACCATCGATTCAATGACAAGTGGATACCGATGGGATCTATCGACATCCAGGACAGTTGATTGGTCTATTTCAGATGGATTTTTCGGGGAATATTGGATTTACCTATCAAGCGCGATCACCAACATCGATCACGCAATTAGTTTGTTTTCGTATTATGCTGATATTAATTTCAACTATATTGGGCATTTTACTGATCCTGCGGCCGCAAATTCATGGGGATCAGATATAAATTTTTCAATCGATGGAGTTGGTTTATTATTCACAGATGACACGGCGTGGGCGGGTGCGTTTTTTCCGGATCCATTAGACCCAAATAGAGGTGACATATATATAAATCTTAACAGTCAAGCCAACTATCTCCCGTCCTATGAACCCGGAAGCGCAGGTTTCTTTTTGCTGCTTCACGAAATAGGCCATGCCCTTGGACTCAAACACCCCCATGATGACGGTGGCACGGGACGCCCCACGTTTAGCGAATTAAGTTTACAGGAATTTGATATAGATTACTATAGCATTATGTCTTATATGGATGATTACGATCTAGATTTTATTCGATTTGACCCCGCCACTCCAATGATTATGGACGTATTGGCGCTACAATATTTATACGGAAAAAATATATCCACAAACGCGAATAACAGTACGCATATCATAGAATCCGTTGACTATTATTATACAATTTGGGATGCGGCTGGGTTTGACACAATTGATCAAAGCTCTTCCTCAGAGGGTTGGGTAATATATTTGCCCGATGTCCAGCTTTCAGATCTGGTTGATACCAGGGCAGGATTTGCTGTTCCGTTTGGCGACTTGGAGCTGAGCTCTCCCACAACCTTGGCGTGGCTCACGGGAGATATCGAAAACCTCATTGGAAGCTCACACATCGATGAGTTGCACGGAAATTATCTTGACAATCAAATTTCCGGCCTCGGGGGAAGCGATAGTATTTATG
>JBIIRI010000246.1:0-3447 GCA_044341625.1 Roseomonas sp. | reverse complement strand
GCATGGGCAGCGTCACGGGGGCCTTCCTGGCGGCGGTGCTGATCGGCCAGCTGCAGGCCTTCGGCGTGCTGGTCTTCCCGAAGATCACGCTGGTGCTGGTCTTCCTGCTGATGGCGGTGGTGCTGGTGATCAAGCCCTGGGGCCTGCTGGGCCGTCCGGAGCCCGCCGCCGGCCGCGCCGCCTTGCCGGAAGGCATCCTTCACCCGCGCGGCTTCGGCCGGTTGGAACGCGCGCTGCTGTGGCTCGCCATCGCCGCCGCCTGCGCCCTGCCGATCTTCGGCGACGCCTATGCGGTGAAGGTCGCGACCGAGGTGCTGGTCTTCGCACTCGCCGCCTTCTCGCTGAACTTCCTGGTCGGCAATGGCGGCATCGTGAGCTTCGGCCACGCCGCCTATTTCGGGCTGGGTGCCTATGCGGCGGGGCTGCTGGTGACGAAGGGCGGCGTGCCGATGGAACCGGCGCTGATCGCCGCCCCCATCGTGGGCGGGGCCTTCGCCGCGCTGTTCGGCTTCTTCGTCGTGCGGCTGTCGGGCATCTATCTGGCGATGCTGACGCTCGCCTTCGCGCAGATCGCCTATGCGGTCTGCTTCCAATGGGTCGAGTTCACCGGCGGCGACAATGGCGTGGTCGGCGTCTGGCCCAGCCCCTGGGCGGGCTCGCGGCATGTCTATTTCTACCTGGTCGCGGCCTGCGCCATCGGCGCGATCCTGGCGCTGCGCCATGTGATCTACGCGCCCTTCGGCGCGACGCTGCGGGCGGCGCGGGATTCGGAACAGCGCGCGGATGCCATCGGGGTCGATGTGCGGACGCATCGCTGGCTCGGCTTCACGCTGGCGGGGGCTGCGGCGGGGCTGGCGGGCGGGCTCTATGCCTTCTCGAAGGGCTCGATCGACCCGACCATGCTCGGCATCCCGATGTCAGTCGATTTCCTGGCCATGATCCTGCTTGGCGGCATGCAGACCGTGATGGGCGCCGTGGTGGGCGCGGCGGCGTTCCACGCGATCAAGGACGTCTTCATGCCGCTGACCGATTTCTGGCGCTTCTTCCTCGGCGCGGCGATCATCGCGCTGGTGCTGATCTTCCCGCGCGGCCTGGGCGGCGCCTATGGCGCCCTGCGCGCCCAGGCGACGACGAAGGCGGTGCGCGCATGACGCTGCTGGCGGCAGAGGGGCTGAACAAGGCCTTCGGCGGCGTGGTCGCGGCCAAGAACGTCACCTTCGCGCTGGCGGCCGGGGAGATGCTGGCGATCATCGGCCCGAACGGCGCCGGCAAATCCACCACCTTCAACATGGTGGGCGGACAGCTGCGGCCCGATAGCGGGCGCGTGACGCTGGCCGGCCAGGACATTACCGGCCAGCCGCCGCGCCGCGTATGCCGCATGGGCGTGGGGCGCACCTTCCAGGTCGCGCAGACCTTCCTGTCCATGTCGGTGGTCGAGAATGTGCAGATGGCGCTGATCGCCCATGCCGGCCGCACGCGGGACATGATCGCCCGCACCGCCGCGCTGTACCGGCCAGAAGCCGTCGCGCTGCTGGAGAAGGTCGGCATGGCGGCGGATGCGGATCGGCCCATCGGCGAACTCGCCTATGGCGATGTGAAGCGCGTGGAGTTGGCCATCGCGCTCGCCGCCGCGCCGCGCCTGCTGCTGATGGACGAACCCACCGCCGGCATGGCCCCGCGCGAACGCGCCAACCTGATGACGCTCACCGCCGGCATCGCGCGGGAGGAAGGGATCGGCGTGCTGTTCACCGAACACGACATGGACGCGGTCTTCGCCCATGCCGACCGCATCCTGGTGCTGGTGCGCGGCGAGATCATCGCCCAAGGCACGCCGGAGCAGGTGCGCGCCGATGAGCAGGTGAAGCGCGTCTATCTCGGCACCACCGGCCACAAGGCCGCACTCCGCGCGCGCAGGGCGGCCGCGCATGGCTGAGACGGTGCTGGAGGTGGAGGCGCTGCACGCCGGCTACGGGCCGGCGGAGGTGCTGTTCGGGGTCTCCCTGCTGCTGCGGCGAGGCGAGGTCGCGGCGCTGATGGGCCGCAACGGCGCCGGGAAATCCACCACACTGAAAGCCATCATGGGCCTGCTGCCCGCCCGCGGCGGGCGCGTGCGCTTCCAGGGGACGGACATCACGGGCCTGCCGCCGTATCGCATCGCGCGGCTTGGCCTGGGTTATGTGCCGGAGGATCGGCGGATCTTCACCGACCTCACGGTGTTCGAGAATCTGGAAGTCGGCCGCCGCGCCGCGCGCGACCGCGCGGCCTGGACGCCAGATCGCCTGTTTGCCGTCTTCCCCAACCTCGCGGAGATGCGGAACCGCCGCGCCAGCGCGATGTCGGGGGGCGAGCAGCAGATGCTGACCATCGCGCGGACGCTGATGGGCAACCCGGATGCCGTGCTGCTCGACGAACCCTCGGAAGGTCTTGCGCCGGTGATCGTGGAACAGATGGCGGAAGCCGTGCTGCGGATGAAGGCGGAAGGGATCGCCGTGTTGCTCTCCGAACAGAATCTCGACTTCGCCGCGGCGGTGTCGGACCGCGCCTATGTGATCGAGAAGGGCGGCATCCGCTACCAGGGCACGATGGACGCGCTCGAAGCCGATGACGGCGCCCGCGCCGCCTATCTGACGGTATGACGATGCGGCGCGTCGCGGGTGTCGATGTCGGGGGCACCTTCACCGATCTGCTGTTGCAGGATGCCGATGGCAGCATGCGGCTGGCCAAGGTGCCAACCACATCCCCGAACCAGGCCGATGGCGTGCTGGCCGCGATCGAGGCGGCTGGCGCCGACCCAGCCTCGCTCGACCTGATCATCCACGGCACCACGGCGACCACGAATGCGGTGCTGGAACGCAAGCTGGCGCGCGTCGGGCTGGTGACGACGCTCGGCTTCCGGGATGTGCTGGAACTGGGCCGCCGCACGCGCCCCAAGCCCTATGGCATGACCGGCAGCTTCGAGCCGCTGGTGCCGCGCGAGCTGCGGCGCGAAGTGGCGGAACGCGTGGATGCGCGCGGCCAGGTCGTGACCCCACTCGATGAGGATGCGGTGGCCCGCGAAGTGCTGGCGCTGCGCGATGCGGGCTGCGAGGCGCTGGTCATCCACTTCCTGCACGCCTACGCCAATCCGGCGCATGAAAAGCGGGCGGGGGAAATCGCGCGGGCGATCTGGCCGAACCACTACGTCACGCTGGGGCATGAACTGCTGTCGGAGTTCCGCGAATACGAACGCGGCACCACAGCCAGCGTGAACGCCGCCGTGCAGCCCGTGCTGGACCGCTACCTGCACCGCCTGCAGGACCAGCTGGCCGCGCGAGGCCACAAGCGCGACCTGCTGGTGATGAACGGCAATGGCGGCACGGTGCCGGCGCGGCTGGTGGCGAAGGAAGCCGCCAAGACCGTGATGTCGGGCCCGGCCTCCGGCGTCATGGCCGCGGCCGCGACGTTGGC
>JBIIRI010000113.1:0-11385 GCA_044341625.1 Roseomonas sp. | reverse complement strand
TACTCCCCCGCCACCGGCCTGCCGATCGAAGCGCAGACGGTGTCCCAGATGGTGGACCGGATCATGGCGATGGCAGAGGGGACGCGCCTGTTGCTGCTGGCGCCCGTCGCGCGCGGCAAGAAGGGGGAATACCGCAAGGATTTCCAGGAATGGCAGCGGCGCGGCTTCGAGCGGGTGAAGGTGAACGGCACCGTCCACCAGCTGTCCGATCCGCCCAAGCTCGACAAGAAGCTGAAGCACGACATCGAGATCGTGGTGGACCGCATCGTGGTGCGGGACGGCGCGCAATCGCGCATCGCCGACAGCCTGGAGACCGCGCTCGGCCTGGCGGACGGCATCGCCTATGCCGACAACGCCGATACGAATGAGCGCACCGTCTTCAGCCAGAAATTCGCCTGCCCCGTCTCCGGCTTCTCGATCGAGGAGATCGAGCCGCGGCTGTTCAGCTTCAACAGCCCCCAGGGCGCCTGCCCCAGCTGCGACGGGCTTGGCACCCAGGCCTTCTTCGACCCGCAGCTGGTCGTGCCCGACGACACGAAAAGCCTGAAGGACGGCGCGGTGCAGCCCTGGGCGGGCGCGTCATCGCCCTATTACGACCAGACGCTGGAAAGCCTCGCACGGCACTACAAGGTGGCGATGAGCACGCCCTGGCAGGATCTGCCGAAGGCCTTCCGCGCCGTCGTGCTGAACGGCACGGACAGCGAGGTCGTCACGCTCCGCTACAAGGACGGGCTGCGCGCCTATGACGTGAAGAAGGCGTTCGAGGGCGTGATCCCGAACCTCGAACGCCGCTTCCGCGAGACCGACAATGCCTGGACGCGGGAGGAACTGACCCGCTACCAGGCCGACCGCCCCTGCCCCGCCTGCCAGGGTTTCCGCCTGAAGCCCGAATCCCTGTCGGTGAAGGTCGCGGGCTGCCACCTTGGCGAGGTCAACGCGCTGTCCATCCGGCGCGCACGCGACTGGTTCGGTGGCGTCATGCCCACCCTCACGCCCCAGCGCGCCGAGATCGCCCGCCGCATCCTGCGCGAGATCGAGGACCGGCTGCAGTTCCTGAACGATGTGGGGCTGGACTATCTCTCGCTCGGCCGGTCCTCCGCGACCCTTTCGGGCGGCGAATCCCAGCGCATCCGGCTGGCCTCCCAGATCGGCAGCGGGCTGACCGGCGTGCTCTATGTGCTGGACGAACCCTCCATCGGGCTGCACCAGCGCGACAATGACCGGTTGCTGGCGACGCTCAGGCGCCTGCGCGACCTGGGCAACACGGTGCTGGTCGTGGAACATGACGAGGACGCGATCCGCAGCGCGGATTATCTGGTCGATATCGGCCCGGCGGCCGGCAAGGGCGGCGGACGCATCATCGCCCAGGGCACACCGGCGGAGGTCGAGGCGAACCCGGCCTCCATCACCGGCCAGTACCTGTCGGGCGCCCGCCGCATTCCGATGCCGGAGCTGCGCCGCCCCTTCGACCCGAAGCGCACCATCAAGGTGGTCGGCGCGCGCGGCAACAACCTGAAGGAGGTGACGGGGGAAATCCCGCTCGGCACTTTTTGCTGCGTCGCCGGCGTCTCCGGCGGGGGTAAGTCAACCCTCGTGATCGAGACGCTGTTCAAGGCGGCGTCCCGCCGCCTGATGGGCAGCGGCGAGGTGCCGGCCCCGCATGAGCGGATCGAGGGGCTGGAGCATCTCGACAAGATCATCGACATCGACCAGTCGCCGATCGGCCGCACGCCGCGCTCGAATCCCGCCACCTATACCGGCCTGTTCGGCCCGATCCGCGACTGGTTCGCGGAACTGCCCGATGCCCGCGCGCGCGGCTACGCGCCCGGCCGCTTCAGCTTCAACGTCAAGGGCGGCCGCTGCGAGGCCTGCCAGGGCGATGGCGTGCTGAAGATCGAGATGCACTTTCTGCCCGACGTCTACGTCACCTGCGACACCTGCAAGGGCAAGCGCTACAACCGCGAGACGCTAGAGGTGAAGTTCAAGGGCAAGTCCATCGCCGATGTGCTGGACATGACGGTGGATGAGGGCGTGGAGTTCTTCTCCGCCGTCCCCGCCATCCGCGAGAAGCTGGTGGTGCTGCGCGATGTGGGGCTCGGCTACATCCATCTCGGCCAGCAGGCCACGACGCTGTCGGGCGGCGAGGCGCAGCGCATCAAGCTATCGAAGGAATTGTCGCGGCGTGCCACCGGCCGCACGCTGTATATCCTCGATGAGCCGACGACCGGCCTGCATTTCGAGGATGTCCGCAAGCTGCTGGAAGTGCTGCACGCGCTGGTGAAGCAGGGCAATACGGTGGTGGTGATCGAGCATAATCTGGAAGTCATCAAGACCGCCGATTGGGTGCTCGACCTCGGCCCCGAAGGCGGCGAGGGCGGCGGGCGGATCGTCGCCGCCGGCACGCCGGAGGATATCGCCCAGGTTCCCGAAAGCCACACCGGCCGTTTCCTTGCGCCCATCCTGGCGCGCGACGGCATGGTGGGCGCGCCGGTGACGGTGAAGAAGCGCAAGCGGGCCTGAGGCCCGCCCTGCGCGACCGACCCAGGCCGCGCGGATCCGCCCCTATGGCCGGGTTCGCGCCGCCTGCCAGGGCGCGACCGCGCGCCTATTCCTGCGTCGCCGCCGCCGGGTCTTCCTTGATGGCCAGCACCTTGTCCACGCGGCGGCCATCCATGTCCACGACCTCGAAGCGCCAGCCGGCCCAGGCGATCCGGTCGCCTTCCTTCGGCACGCGCTGCAGCAGCGCCAGCATCAGCCCCGCCACCGTGTGATACGTCCCCTCTCGCGGCAGGTCGGGCAGGTCGAGCCGCGCCTTCAGCTCGTCGCTCGGCATCATCCCGTCCAGCAGCAGGCTGCCATCATGGCGCTTCACGGCGGGGGTGGATTCGGCGGGGCCGGAGGATCCAAGCTCCCCCACGATCGCCTCCAGCAGGTCGGAGGCGGTGACCACCCCTTCGAAGCTGCCATACTCGTCCATCACCAGGGCCAGCCCGATCGCATCTCCCCGCAGCCGTTCCAGCGCATCCAGCGCCGAGAGCGTGTCGGGCATCACCAGCGGCTGGCGCAGCGCGGCCTGCACCGAAAGCGGCCCGCCCGCCAGCAGCTGGTCCAGCAGGTCCTTCGACGCGACGACGCCGACCACATTGTCCACGCGCCCATCGGCCACCACGAAGCGCGTGACGTGGGACGCGCGCAGCCGCGCCGCCATGTCCTGCGGCGACGCGGTGCGGTCGATCCATTCCAGCTCGGTCCGCGGCGTCATCAGCGCGCGCACCGGCTTGTCCGCCAGGCGCAGCACGCGCTCGATCATGTGCCGTTCCTCGGTCTCGATGGCGCCGGATGTCGCGCCCTCCGCGACCATGGCCTTCACCTCCTCCTCGGTGACGGCCTGATCGGCGGGGGTGTGGCGGCCGAACAGCTTGAGGACCAGGGCGGAGGAGCTGGACAGCACCCAGATCACCGGCGATGTCGCGCGCGACAGCCACAGCAGCGGCCGTGCCACGGCCACCGCCAGCCGTTCCGGATGCCGCAGGGCCAGCTGCTTCGGCACCAGCTCACCCAGGATCAGCGACAGGTAGGTGATCATCAGCACCACCAGCGCGAAGGCGATCTCCGCCGCCAGCGGCTCAAGGCCCGGCACCTGCGACAGGACCTCAGCGATCCCCCCCGACAGCCTTGCGCCGCCGAAGGCGCCGGCCAGGATGCCGACCAGCGTGATGCCGACCTGCACCGTGGGCAGGAAGCGTTCCGGATTATCGGCCAGCGCCAGCGCCGCCCCCGCGCCGAGGCTGCCGCGGCGCTGCATCGCGACCAGCCGGGACCGGCGGGAGGAGACGATGGCAAGTTCGCTCATGGCGAAGGCGCCGTTGAGCAGCACCAGCATGAGGATCAGCAGCAGTTCAAGGCCGATGGCCATAGCGGCGGGGGGTCCCGAAATGAATGGTAGACCGTCCATGTAGCGTCGCGCGGCCCGGGATGAAATGGCGGGGCTTGCGCCGGGGCGCCTGGCGGGGGGATGTGGGGCCATGCGAACCGACCTCCCCGCCCCTGCCCGCCTGCTCGGCCCCGCCGGGCTGATCCCCTTCGCGGCCCTGGCCATCGGCATCTGGGCCGGAGTGCCGGGCGCGGGGCCCGCGCTAGCGGCCTATGGCGCGACCATCCTCGCCTTTCTCGGCGCCGTGCATTGGGGCCTGGCACTCGTCGCCCCGGCGGCGGAACGCGGCGCGGATTGGGGGCGGCTCGGGCTCGGGGTGGTGCCGTCGCTGATCGCCTGGGTGGCGCTGCTGCTGCCCCTGCCGGCCGGGCTCGGCCTGCTGGCGCTCGCGATCCTCGGGACCGCGGCGGCGGAGAGTTGGGCGGCGCAGGCGGGGCTGGTGCCGCGCGCCTATCTGGGTCTGCGCTGGATGCTCTCGGTCGGCGCGGCGGCGTCCCTGCTGCTGGGGCTGCTCGGATTGTGAAGCGTCCGGGGGGCGGCTCGCCGGCCTCCGAATCTCGTTTCGTTAAGAAAAGCTTGCCAAGGGGCGGGCCCGGCGCGTTAACCATTGGCTTCGGCCGCTGGAGCCCAGGATGAGCATCGCCCCCGACCACCCCGTCGCCAGGCTGCTCCACTTCCCCGACACCCCCGAACACCGTCTCCGCCGCGCCCTTGGTGCGCTCGATGCCGCCCTGGCGGAACAGCGCAACGCCGTTGCCGAGTTCCGCGCGCAGATCGACGGGTTGCGGGATGCGGTGGCCAAGCTCGATGGCAGCGCCCGTGCCCTGCGGGGCTCGCTGGCCGGCGCCGCCGAGAACACCGCCCGCGCCCAGGCCGCCGCGCGGGAGTTGATGGTCACCGCCGCGAAGCTGGAGCAGGCCGCCCAGGCTTGATCGGGGGCGACCCGCCAGCGGGGGGTGCCCGCCCGCCCCTGTCTGCTTTAGCCTTCACGCCATGACGGAGGCTTCGCTCACAGACCGGATCGCCGGCATCCTCGACCGGCTCACCCCGGCCGAGCGCAAGGTCGCGGGGCTGGTCGCCGCGGATCCCGCCGGGCTGCCGCAGACGACGCTGGCGGGCCTCGCCCGCGCCGCTGGCGTGTCGGAACCGACCGTGATGCGCTTCTGCCGCGCCCTCGGCCTCGATGGCTTCGCCGATCTGCGGAACGCGGCGATCCGGGCGGAAGGCGCGACATTGCCCCTCCCCCGCCCCATCGCCCCCGGCATGCCACCCGCCGAGGCCGGCGGCGCCACGCTGGATGCCGCCCTGACCGCGCTCGCCGCCGCGCGGCGCGCCTTGGACGGGGAGGTTATGGCCCAGGCCGCCCTGACCCTGCTGCGCGCCACACGGGTCGAGATCTGGGCCTGCGGCGCCAGCTTCGCCGCCGCGCGGCACCTGGAACAGGCGCTGATGGGGCTCTGCCGGGGGGTCGCGGCGCGCGACGATGGCGCGATGCAGGCCATGGCGGCCGCCACGCTGGAAGGCGATTCGGTCGCGCTCTGCCTCTCTCGCGGCGGTGCCGACCGCGATGTGGTGGAGGCCGCGCGGCTGGCCGCCGCCAGCGGCGCGACCGTGATCGCGATCACCCGCCCGCGTTCGCCGCTGGCCGCCGCCGCCCCTATGCTGATCGCCTGCGAGGCGCAGGAAGGCACCGCCCCGGGCAACCCAACCGGCGTGCTGCAACTGGCCTTCGCGGAAGCGCTGGCCAGCACCGTGGCGCTCCTCGCGCCGCCTTCCGCCACCGCGCGCGCCACGAGGCTGGCCGAGGCGCGGCGCGGCCGCCGCATCCAGGGATGAAGGACTGGTGATGAAGGACTGGCCATGCACCCGCTGATCCCCCGCCTGAAGGCCGCGCGCATCGTGCCGGTGGTGCGGACCACGAAGCCGGAACTCGCCGAACGCGCCGTATCCTGGCTGCGCGACGCCGGGATCACCGTCTTCGAGATCACGATGACCGTCCCCGACGCGCCCGGCCTGATCCGCCGCCTGGCCGCCGATCCCGCCTTGCTGGTCGGCGCCGGCACCGTGCCGGACCGCGCGGCGGCGGAAGCCTGCCTCGCGGCCGGCGCCCGCTTCCTCGTCGCGCCCTGGGTCGATGCGGCGGTGGCGGAGGCCGCGCGGGCGGCGGGCGCGATGAGCCTGCTCGGCGCCATGACGCCGACCGAGGTGCGCGCGGCGCTGGCCGCCGGCGCCGATGCGGTGAAGATCTTCCCGGCTTCCTCGGCCGGAGGACCCGCGCATATCAAAGCGCTGCGCGCGGTCTTCCCCGATGTCGCCTTCTGTCCGACCGGCGGCGTCGATGCGCGCAACACGCCCGACTACCTGGCCGCCGGCGCCGCCTTTGTCGGCATAGGCGGCAAGCTGGTGGATGAGAAGCTGCTCGCCGCCGGCGACCGCGCTGCGATCGAGGCCGCGGCGCGCGACGTGCTGGGCATCATGCAGGCATGACCCCCGATATCCTCTGCTTCGGCGAGCCTATGCTGGAATTCAACCAGCTTCCGGTGGGGGAGGATGGGCGGCGGCTCTACCTCGAAGGCTTCGGCGGGGATTCCTCCAACGCCGCCATCGCGGCGGCGCGGTCCGGCGCCAAGGCAGCGATGCTGACCGCGCTGGGCAACGACCGCGCCGGTCAGGCCTTCCGCACGCTGTGGCGGGACGAGGGCGTGGATGACAGCGCCGTCCCCACCGATCCCGAAGCCGCGACCGGCATCTACTTCGTCACCCATGATGCGCGCGGCCATGACTTCACCTTCCACCGCAAGGGCAGCGCCGCCGCGCGGCTCGGCCCGGCTGCGCTGCCGCAGGCCGCGATCCGCGCGGCGCGCGTGCTGCACCTGTCGGGCATCACGCTCGGCATCTCCGATACCTCTTGCGATGCGGGTTTCGCGGCGATGCGGATCGCGCGCGAAGCCGGGGCGCTGGTGTCCTTCGACACCAATCTCCGCCTGCGGCTCTGGCCGCTGGACCGCGCGCGGGCCTGCATCCATGCGGCGGTGGCGTGCAGCGATATCGTCTTCCCCTCCCTCGACGACGCAAGTGTGCTGACGGGGCTGGAGGAGCCAGGGGCGATTGCCGATTTCTACCTGGGGCTTTGCCCGCTGGTGCTGCTGAAGCTCGGCCCGGATGGCGTGCTGGTGGCGACGCGGGAAGGACAGCAGCGCATCCCGGGTTTTCGGGTCGAGGCCGTGGATGCCACCGGCGCGGGGGACACCTTCGCCGGCGCCTTTCTCGCGCGCCGCGCGCGGGGCGAAAGCCTCGATCAGGCTGTGCGCTACGCCAATGCCGCCGCCGCGCTGTCCACCCAGGGCTATGGCGCGGTGGCGCCGATCCCGCGCGAGGATGCGGTCATGGCGTTCCTGGCGGCGCGCCGAGATTGAGCGAGAGGCTGTGCGTCGCGGCGGGCTCGCCCACCGCACGCAGGAAGCCGCAGGCCTCGTAGAAAGCGAAAGCGGTGGCCGGCGCGCGGACGCGCAGGCGCGCCCAGCCCTGGCCCCGCGCCTCCGCCGCCACCGCGCCCAGCAAGCCCCGACCCGTCCCGTGCCCCCGCGCGGCACGCCGCACATAAAGCCGGCGCACACGCCCCGCCTGTTCGTCCTTCAGATAGGGATCCGGCGTCAGCCCGCAGACACCAAGCAGCGCCGTGCCCGCGAGGGCGGCGAACAACGCCTCCCCCGGCCGTTCGAAGCGCAGCGTGCCGCTGTCCCAATCCGCGCGCAGCACCTCAAGCACCTTGTGCCCGTCGGCCAGCGCATCCGCCGCAAGCTCCTCAAACCCCGCCGGCAAGCCGGGGAGGCGGTGGATGCGAAGCGGGTGGGACAGCCGCATTCAGCCGAAGCGACGATTATCGCCCGGCCGCAGCCGGAGGCCGGGGCGCAGGTGGCGGAAGGGCAGGATGGCAGGGTCCGCCACCACCGGGCCGGGCGCGGCGGCGACCAGCACGGCTTCGGCGATGGGCTCGAAATCCGCGCGGAAATGCACGCTGGATTTCAGCACCAGGATCGCCTGCTCCGCCGGCTCCACGCCGAGATGCCGGAACAGCGCCTGGTCATAGGCCTGGGTCTTGCGCGAGGTGACGATCACCCGCACCCCCTCGATGCCGATCAACGCGGAGGGGCCGAGATCGGCGTGGTTTCCGCCCGTCATCGGCCCGGTGCAGAGGAACCGCCCATCCGACAGGCGCAGCACTTGCGCGTCCACCGCCAGCGGCGCGCCATCCGATCGGCCGCCCAGCGACAGCGCGATCCGCGCGCCTTCACCGGCCGCGTGGCAGGCGGCGGCGCTCTCAGCGTCGTTGATCAGGCCGAGCACGGCGCCCTCCGCGCGCTGGGCGATCAATTCGGCGAGCAGCCCGGTCGTGTCGCCATGCCCGCCGCCGCCCGGATTGTCCTGCGTGTCGGCGATCACCACCGGCCGCTTGGCGCCGCGCGCCAGATCCATCGCCCGCGCCACCGCATCGCGCGCATCGAGGATGGGCTTGGCGAAATCCGTCTCCCGCCGCTGGAATTCCTGCGCCAGCGCATCGGCCGCCCGCTCGGCAGCCTCCTGCGTCGCGGCATAGGCCACCAGCGCGCAGCCGCAATCGGCGAAATCGGCGTAGGGAAAGCCGAAACACAGGCCGAGTTCCGCCACGCCATCCGCCGCCGCGATGGACTGCCGCGCCGCCATCACATCCGCCATCGGCGCGACCAGCGTGCATTGGCTGGTGATCGGGATCAGGTAATCGACCTGCCGATAGGCCTTCGCGAAGGGCGCGCCGCGCGCGATGCGCGCCAGCAGCAGCCGCACCGCGCGCGCCCCGGCCTCTCGCATATCCACATGCGGATAGGTGCGATAGGGCGTCAGCACATCGGCATGCCGCACCATCGCCTCCGTCAGGTTGCAATGCGGGTCGAGGCTCGCCGCGATGGGCACATCGGGGCCGAGGATCGCCCGCGCGCGGCGCAGCAATTCGCCTTCCGCATCGGGGAATCCCTCCGCCACCATCGCCCCATGCAGGTCGAGGTAGAGCCCATCCACCGGCCCCTGTTCTAGCGCCGCCTGGAGGTCCGACAGGATCAGCGCCGCCAGCCGCTCGAAGGCCTCCGCCGCCACAGGGCCAGCGGGATAGGCGAGGCCCCAGGATAGCGGCGCGATGGTGCCGCCCGCCGCTTCCACCGCGCGGATGGCGCCGGATGCGGGAACGGCCGTGTCGCGCAGCCCGGCCACCAGCGTTGGCGGGCGCTGCACCGGCGGGAAGCCGCCGGGATTGAGGAAATCCGCCCAGCGCGTCGGGCGCGGGGCGAAGGAATGGCTTTCGTGCTGGAAGCCGCCGATCGCGATCCGCATCACGCATCCCCCCGCACCAGCGTGGCGGAAGCCAGCACCGCATCGGCCAGCACCATCAGCCCGGCCTCGGCCCAGCCAGGTGTGATGCTCTCGGCTTCGTTGTGGCTGATGCCGCCATGGCAGGGCACGAAGAGCATCGCCGCCGGCAGCTTGCGCGCGACATAGACCGCGTCATGGCCGATGGCGGTCGGCATGTCCCGATGCGGGATGCCGCGCGCCTTCGCCGCATCGCGCAGATGCCCGACCAGCGCGGCATCGAAGGGCGTCGCGGGCGAGATCCAGAAATCCTCGATGGCGATGCCAACGCCTCGCCGGGCGGAGATCGCGGCCGCTTCCGCGCGCAGCGTCGCCGCCAGCGCGGCCAGCTGGTCCTGGTGGTCGTGGCGCGTGTCCAGGCTGAACCACACCCGGCCAGGGACGACGTTGCGGCTGTCCGGATGCAGCGTCATCCGCCCGATGGTCGCCCGGGCGCCTGCGGCCAGCGCTGCGCGTTCGATCATCGTCGCGGTCTCGGCGGCCGCCATCAGCGCGTCGCGGCGGCCTTCCATGCGACTGCCGCCATGCGCTTCCTCCCCGGTCACATGCACTTCGAACCAATGCTGCGCGAGGGCATGGGTGACGATGCCGATATCCAGCCCCTCGCGTTCCAGCGTGGGCCCCTGTTCGATATGCAGCTCGTAATAGGCGCCGAGCGATTGCAGCGCGGCCGGATCGGCGGAACCAGCCCAGCCGATGCGCGCCAGTTCCGCGCCGAATGTCGCGCCCGCGCTGTCGGTCTTGGCCAGCACTTCCGCTTCCGGGAAGACGCCCATCGCGGCGCCAGAGCCCATCATGGGCGGCGAGAAGCGCGCGCCTTCCTCATTGGTCCAATTGACCAGGATGATGGGCGCTTCCGTCTCCGCCCCCGCTTCCTGCAAGGCGCGCAGGATCTCGAGCCCCGCAAGGACGCCGAGCACGCCGTCGAACTTCCCGCCCGTCGGCTGGGTGTCCAGATGGCTGCCGATGGCCACTGGCTTCCGGGACGGATCGCGCCCCGGCCGTGTCAGCACCATGTTGCCGACGCGGTCGAGCGTGAGCGTCGCGCCCGCCGCTTCCGCCTGATGTTGCAACAGCGCGCGCCCCTCGGCGTCGAGATCCGTCAGCGTCTGGCGGTTGCAGCCGCCCTTCGGCGTCGCGCCGATGCGCGCATATTCCATCAGGCTGTCCCACAGCCGGGCGCCGGACAAAGGAAGGTTCGTGCTCATGCCGCGCGCTCCACGCCGCACCATTCGGCCATGGTCAGCGCGATGGAGCGTGTGATGTCCTGCACGCTGTCCAGCCCCACGCTTTCGTCGATGCCGTGGATCTCCTGCGCGTCGGGACCGAAGCAGGCAACCGGCGTGCCTTGGTAGAGCTGGAAGAAGCGCCCATCCGTCAGCCCCGTCGCCGGGTAGTGGCGCAGCTCGCCGCCCGTTACATCCGCATAGCTCCGCATCGCCAATTGCACGATCGGCGCCTGCATGTCGAAGACGCAGGGATCGGCGTGGAAGCCTTGGAACTCGACCTTTACCTTGGCGCCGCGCAGCGCGGGATCCTCTCGCGCGCTGTCCACGATCCGCAGGATATCGGCCTTCACCCGGTCGGCGGTGTTGCCCATCATCACGCCGACGCGCAGCCCAAGCCGCGCACGCGTGGCGACGGAGCTGTTCCATTCGCCGCCTTCGACCGTGCCGAGATTCACATTCACCGGATGGTTCACGCCACGGAAGCTGGCGTGGATGTTCTCGGCGCGGTTCATCTCCCGCTCATAGGCCTCGAAGCGGGACCAGATCGACATCGCCGCCTCGATCGCGTTCACGCCCGCCTGCTTGTCCCGCACATGCGCGGGCCGGCCCGTGACGGTCACGAAGGCCCAGACCACGCCGACCTCGGCGGAATAGAGCGCGGGCAGGCCGGGGCCGGGTTCGGGGATGATCACCGCATCGGCCTTCGGCATCGCGACCATGCAGGCCAGTGCGCCATTGCCGCTGCATTCCTCCTCGATCACCGATTGCATCTGCACCTCGGCCGCCGGTTGCAGCCCGGCCAGCTGCAGGGCGCGGAAGGCC
>JBIIRI010000112.1:0-11477 GCA_044341625.1 Roseomonas sp. | reverse complement strand
GCGGCGGGGATGATGGCGAAGCTCACCGTCTATCCCGAACGGATGCAGGCCAATCTGGAATCGCTCGGCGGCGTGGTGCACAGCCAGAAGGTGCTGCTGGCGCTGACCCAGGCGGGGCTGGCGCGGGAAGCCGCCTATGCGGCGGTGCAGCGCGCGGCGATGGCGACCTGGCAGGCGCTGGGCAGCGCCGGGGCGCGGGACTTCGCCGCGAACCTGCTGGCGGACCCCGAGGTGGCAGCCCGCTTCGACGCGGCGGCGCTTGCGGCTGTGATGGATCCGGCGCGGGATTTCGGCCAGGTGGACACGATCTTCGAGCGGGTGCTGGCGGCCGGTTGAGACCGGCGGGCCGGGCCAGGCCGCGTCAGCCGCCACGCCGTTCCGCATGTGCACCGCCATCCTCCTGCGCCGCCCCGGCCACCCCTGGCCGCTGCTGCTGGCCGCCAATCGGGATGAGCGCCTGGACCGCGCCTGGGATCCGCCGGCGGCGCATTGGCCGGACCGGCCCGGGCTGGTGGCCGGGCGCGACCGCAGCGGTGGCGGGACCTGGATGGGGATGGAACGCGGCCTGATTGCCGCGGTGCTGAACCGGCCGGGCAGCCTCGGCCCCGCGCCGGGCAAGCGGTCGCGCGGGGACTTGCCGCTGATCGCGCTCGGCGCCGGCACCGCTTCGGCGGCGGCGGAGGCGATCCGCGCGCTGGATGCCGGCGCGTGGCGCCCCTTCAACATGGTGCTGGCGGATGCGCGGGAGGCCTTTTTCCTGCGCGGCCTCGGCGCCGGGCGGGCGGAGGCGGTGCCGCTGGGCCCTGGGATCAGCATGGTGACCGCGCATGATCCGAACGACCTCGGCAGTCCGCGCATCGCCCGCCACCTGCCCCGCTTCCGCGCCGCCCCGCCGCCAGATCCGGACACGCATGAGACCGGCTGGGCGGGGTGGGAAAAGCTGCTGGCCGATGGCGGCTTCGGCGCCGAGGGCATCGCCGGTGCGCTGAACGTGCCGCCGCTGGAAGGCTTCGGCACCGTGTGCTCCAGCCTGGTCGCGCTAGGGGCGGATGGCGCGCGGATCTGGCGCTTCAGCGCCGGGCCGCCGCGCCAGGGCGGCTATGCGCCGATCGCGCTGCCGCCAGAGAGATGAGGCCGAAAGGATGAGGCCGCGCTCCACCACCGGTTGCGCCGCCGCCTTCCCACCACGCATGCCCCCCACCCGCGCGCGGCGTGGCGGCAGGGATCATCCCCTGCTATAGCCCTGCCGGTTCCCCGCGCGCGCAGGCGCCGGGGCCCGCGCGTGGCCGATCACCCAGCCGGGTGCCGCGGCGCGCGGCACAGACAGGAGCTTCCCCACCCATGGCGCGTCGCCGTCAGGTCTACGAGGGCAAGGCCAAGATCCTCTTCGAGGGTCCGGAGCCCGGGACCCTCGTGCAGTATTTCAAGGACGACGCGACGTCCGGCAACGGCGCGAAGCAGGGCACGATCACCGGCAAGGGCGTGCTGAACAACCGCATCAGCGAATACCTGATGACGCGGCTTTCCGAGATCGGCGTCCCCAACCACTTCATCCGCCGCCTGAACATGCGCGAGCAGCTGATCCGGGAAGTGGAGATCATCCCGCTCGAGGTCGTGGTGCGGAATGTGGCGGCCGGCAGCCTCTCGACCCGGCTCGGCATCCAGGAAGGCACGCGGCTGCCGCGCTCGATCATCGAATTCTACTACAAGAACGACGCGCTCAACGACCCGATGGTGTCGGAGGAGCACATCACCTGCTTCGGCTGGGCCGCGACCCAGGACATCGACGACATCGTGGCGCTGACGCTGCGCATCAACGATTTCCTCGCGGGCCTCTTCCTCGGCGTCGGCATCACGCTGGTGGACTTCAAGGTGGAGTTCGGCCGGCTGTGGGAGAATGAGGATATGCGGATCGTCCTGGCCGATGAGATCAGCCCGGACAATTGCCGCCTGTGGGATGCGAAGACCGGCGAGAAGATGGACAAGGACCGTTTTCGGCGCGACCTGGGCAAGGTCGAGGAAGGCTATCAGGAAGTCGCGCGGCGGCTCGGCATCCTGCCCGAAGCGGGCGTGCGCGACATGAAGGGGCCGGAGACGGTCCAGTGACATCCGGTCGTCGCAGGACGGAGCGAGCGAAGCGAGTGAGTACCGGAGACGTGAATCGGATGTCCGAACGATGAAGGCACGTGTCTATGTGATGCCCAAATCAGGCGTGCTCGACCCGCAGGGCAAGGCCATCGGCCATGCGCTGGAAGGCCTCGGCTTCGCGGGTGTGGGCGAAGTGCGCGCGGGCAAGGTGATCGAGCTGGAGCTGGCCGAGACCGACCCCGCCAAGGCCAAGGCCCAGGCCGAGGACATGGCCCGCCGCCTGCTGGCGAATACGGTGATCGAGAGCTTCCGGGTGGAGCTGGCCTGAACCGCGATGGTCAAGGCCTCGTTGCTCATCATGGTGGTGCTGACGGTGCTCATCGCCATGGGCCTGAAGTGGCGCGATCAGCGGATGCCGCAGGTCGCAAGCCGCAACCGCGCCGGGCTGCTCGCGCGCGGGAAGAAGGGGATCGACCGGTGGGTCACGGCGGCCGCGCTCGCGGCGTTGTTCACGCTGCTCGTCTTCGGCGGGCTGCAATGGCTGAATGTTTGGGTGGGGTGATCCCATGAAGGCCGTCGTCGTTGTCTTCCCCGGCACGAACCGCGAGCGCGACATGGCGATCGCGCTGGAACATGCGACGGGCCGCAAGCCCGTGATGCTGTTCCACCGCGAAACCGCGCTGCCGGCTGGCACCGATCTGGTCGTGCTGCCGGGCGGGTTCAGCTATGGCGACTACCTCCGCTGCGGGGCGATGGCGGCGCAATCGCCGATCATGCGGGAGGTCGCGGAGTTCGCCGCCAAGGGCGGGCATGTGCTCGGCGTCTGCAACGGCTTCCAGATCCTCTGCGAGACGGGGCTGCTGCCGGGCGCGCTGCTGCGGAATGCCGGGCTGCGCTTCCTGTCCATGGATTGCCAGCTGCGGGTGGAACGCGCCGGCACGCCTTACACCGCGCATTGGCAGCAGGGCGCGGTCTTTCGGGCGCCGATGGCGCATGGCGATGGCAATTTCTTCTGTGACGACGCGACGCATGCGAGGCTGGTGGACCAGAACCTGGTCGCCTTCCGCTACTGCACGCCAGACGGCGCGGTGACTCCAGCGGCGAACCGCAACGGCGCGCGGGACAACATCGCCGGCATCCTCTCGCCCAATCTCCGCATCTGCGGGCTGATGCCGCATCCGGAGGATCTGGTGGACCCGCTGATGGGCGGCACGGATGGGCTGCCGATGTTCACGAGCATTGTGGAGACCGTGGCGGCGTGATCCCTGTTGCCCTCGACCCCGCCCGCGCCACGCAGCTGGCCGCCGAATTCGGCCTCAAGCCAGACGAATACGACCGCGTGCTGGCGATCCTCGGCCGCGTGCCGTCGCTCACGGAACTCGGCCTGTTCTCTGTCATGTGGTCGGAGCATTGCTCCTACAAATCCTCCCGCGTCTGGCTGAAGACGCTGCCGACCAAGGCGCCTTGGGTCATCCACGGCCCGGGCGAGAATGCGGGCGTGATCGCGATCGGCGATGGGCTCGCCGCCATCTTCAAGATGGAAAGCCACAACCACCCAAGCTTCATCGAACCCTATCAGGGTGCTGCGACCGGCGTGGGCGGCATTTTGCGCGATGTCTTCACCATGGGGGCGCGACCGATCGCGAACCTCAATGCGCTGCGCTTCGGCGCGCCAGACGCGCCGCGGATGAAGCGGATCATCGATGGCGTGGTGCGCGGCATCGGCGGCTACGGCAATTGCGTCGGCGTGCCGACCGTGGGCGGAGAGGTGAATTTCCACCCCGCCTACAACGGCAACCCACTGGTCAACGCCATGACCGTCGGCATCGCGCCGGCGGATCGCATCTTCCTCAGTGCCGCAGCCGGCATCGGCAATCCCGTTGTCTATGTCGGGTCCAAGACCGGGCGCGACGGCATCCATGGCGCGACCATGGCCAGCACCGAATTCTCCGCCGATTCCGAGGAAAAGCGCCCGACCGTCCAGATCGGCGATCCCTTCGTCGAGAAGCTGCTGATCGAGGCCTGCCTCGAATTGATGGCGACCGACATGATCGTCGCAATCCAGGACATGGGCGCCGCCGGACTCACCAGTTCCTCGGTCGAGATGGCGGGCAAGGGCGGGGTGGGCATCGAGCTCACGCTCGACACTGTGCCCCAGCGCGAAGTGGGCATGACGGCCTATGAGATGATGCTGTCGGAATCCCAGGAACGGATGCTGATGATCCTGAAGCCCGGCCGGGAGGCCGAGGCGGAAGCGATCTTCCGGAAGTGGGAGTTGGATTTCGCCGTCATCGGCCACCTGACCGACACCGGCCGCATCGTCATCAAGCACAAGGGCGTGACGGAGGCGGATATCCCGCTGGCGCCGCTCGAATCCGAAGCGCCGCTTTATCGCCGCCCGACGGCGGAGACGCCGAAGCAGCCGGTGCTGGACGCCGCGCGGATCGCCGACCCGGTCGGGATCCCGGCCGCGCTGGAAAAGCTTGTCGGCTCGCTCGACCTCTGCTCCCGCCGCTGGATCTGGGACCAGTATGACAGCAGCGTCGGCGGGCAGACCGTGCAGCGCCCGGGTGGGGCGGATGCGGCGGTGGTGAAGCTGGAAGGCCTCAAGCGCGCGCTCGCCATGACCACGGATTGCACGCCGCGCTATTGCCTGGCGGACCCCGAGGAAGGCGGCCGGCAGGCCGTGGCCGAAGCCTGGCGCAACCTGACCGCCGTCGGCGCGACGCCGCTGGCGATCACCGACAACATGAATTTCGGCAATCCCGAGAAGCCCGAGATCATGGGCCAGTTCGCCGCCGCCGTGCGCGGCATGGCCTCCGCCTGCACCGCGCTGGATTTCCCGGTCGTGAGCGGCAATGTGTCCCTGTACAATGAGACCCAGGGGCGCGGGATCCTGCCCACCCCCGCCATCGGCGGCGTCGGCGTGCTGGAGGATGCGGCGCAGGCCGTGGGCCTGGCCTGGACGGCGGGCCTCGACCTCGTGCTGGTCGGCGAAACGCAAGGCTGGCTCGGCCAGTCGCTCTGGCTGCGCGAGATCGCGGGGCGCGAGGATGGCGCGCCCCCGCCGGTGGACCTCGCGGCGGAACGGCGCAACGGCGATTTCGTACGCGCGCGGATCCTGGCCGGCCATGTCGCCGCCTGCCACGACGCGGCCGATGGCGGGCTGCTGGTGACGCTGGCGGAGATGGCGATGGGTGCGGGCATCGGCGCGACGCTGGAAGCCGCGCCCGCCGCCCTGCCCGCCCATGGCTTCTGGTTCGGCGAGGACCAGGGCCGCTATGTGCTGGCCGTGGCGGATGCGGCATCGGTGCTGGCGGCGGCCGCCGCCGCCGGGGTTCCGGCCATGCGGCTCGGCCGGACCGGGGGCGGGGACTTGGTTCTGGCCGACGGGTCGGCCATATCGGTGGCCGGATTGCGGGCGATTCACGAATCGACCCTGCCCGCGCTGATGGGTGGCGGGGCCTGATGGGAGCGACAATCTGATGGCCATGGATGCCGCGGAGATCGAGGCGCTGATCGTGTCGGCCCTGCCCGATGCGAAGGTCACGATCGAGGACCTGGCCGGCGACGGCGACCACTATGCCGCGAAGGTCGTCTCCAGCGCCTTCAAGGGCCTCTCCCGCGTGAAGCAGCACCAGCTGGTCTATGCGGCGCTGCAGGGGCGGATGGGCGGCGCGCTGCACGCGCTGGCCCTTCAGACCTCCGCGCCCGATTGAACATTCGACAACGACAGGGGAAGACGAACCATGACCGACGCGGTCCATGCGAAGATCCAGGCCGAGATCACCGACAACCCGGTGGTGCTGTTCATGAAGGGGACGCCGGTCTTCCCGCAATGCGGCTTCTCGGCCCGCGTCGTGCAGATCCTCAGCCACATGGGCGTGCCCTTCAAGGGCGTAAACGTGCTGGAGGACATGGCGGTGCGTGAGGGTATCAAGAGCTTCACCAACTGGCCGACCATCCCGCAGCTTTACGTGAAGGGCGAATTCGTCGGCGGCTGCGACATCGTGACGGAGATGTTCCAGTCCGGCGAACTGACCATGATGCTGCAGGAAAAGGGCGTCGCGCCGAAGGCGAGCGCCTGATCCTTCTGCGTTCGGCTTCCCTCTCCCGCGTCACGGGGGGCAGCGGCACTGCCGCTGCGCCGAAGGTTGGTGCCTGAGCGCAGCGAAGGCGGGTGGGGGCGCGACCGACCGCGCCCCTGATGAGACCTCCCGCGCCCAGTTGATTTCCCCCGCGCCGCCGCCCACCGCATTCTGCGGCCCGTGCCGGCGCCCTTCATGTCCATCATCACCCCCGCCCACGACGTCGCGCCCTTCGTGGCCGATGCCGTCGCATCCGCCCGCGCGCAGAGCCATCCGGCGTGGGAGATGATCCTGGTCGATGACGGCTCCCGCGACGGGACGGCGCGGGCGGCCGAAGGCGCGGCGGAGGGCGACCGGCGCATCCGCATCCTCCGCCAGGCCAAGGCCGGCGTCTCGGCCGCGCGCAATGCCGGAATCGCGGCGGCGCGGGGCGAGGCGCTGCTGTTCCTGGATGCGGATGACTGGCTGGCGCCCGATGCGCTGCAGCGCCTGGGCGCGGCGCTGGACGACGCGCCGGCTTCCGTCGCCGCCTATGGCCCCTGGGCCGCGATGGAGGAGGCCGCGCGGCCCGGCGATGCGCCGCTCAGGGTCAAGACCGGCCCCTTCCCGGCGGGCGATATCCTGGACCGGCTGCTGGTGCGGAACCTGCTGGTCAATGGCGGTCACGCGCTGATCCGCCGCGCCGCCTTCGAGGCCGCAGGTGGCTTCGACCCAAGGCTTCGCTACGGCGAGGATTGGGAATGCTGGGTGCGGCTGGTGCTGCGCGGCCCCTTCCAGCCTGTGGCGGGCCGCGCGCCCCTGCTGTTCGTGCGCGAACGGGCCGGCAGCGCCTATCGCCGCATGGCGCGGGAGCCGGCGGCCTTCGCGCCGGCAATGGCGGCGATCTGGGGCAATCCTGCCCTCGCCGCGCGGCTGGGTTCGCGGTTGCCAGCGCTCCGCGCGCGGGCGGAGGCGGAGAATGGCTGGGTGGCGGGCAAGGAGTTGATCCGCCATGGCGATGCGGCACATGGCCGCCCCCTGCTGCGCCAGGCCTTCCTGGCCGCGCCGGGGCCGCGCCGGGCCGCGCTGCTCGCGGCGGCGCATCTTCTGCCCTGGCTGCCCCCCCGGCTGCACGGCCCCTTCGCGCGCTACCCGGCGTAATCTGGTGGCGGAGATTACTATCCGACCACGATTGTCAATTTAGCATGACAGTCGCGCCAAAAGACTGTAAGCTAATCATGACAACCGCGGATCAGCGTCCTGCGCTGTTCTGGTTGTCGCCTGCCCCCGAGGCGGATCTGCCGACCGCTTCGGGCGTATCCTCCCCAACTCTTGGCCCGGCCGACGGCAACGTTGGTCGGGCATTTCTTTGCCCGGCGCCCAGCCTCCCTGCACAGAACCTCCAACGCAAAACGCCGGCCCCTTGCGGGACCGGCGTTCTGGCAGGCTCGGCCTGGAAGCAGGATCAGCGCGAGTAGAACTCGACCACCAGGTTCGGTTCCATCTGCACCGGGTAGGGCACATCCGACAGCTTCGGCGCGCGCAGCACGCGGCCGCGCATCGCGCGGTGATCCACCTCGATGTATTCCGGCACGTCGCGCTCGCCGGACTGCGCCGCGTCGAGCAGCGCCGTCATCTGCTTCGACTTCTCCTTCACCTCGATCACATCCGTGTCCTTGACGATGTAGGACGGGATGTTGAGGCGCTTGCCGTTCACCGTGACATGGCCATGGTTCACGAACTGCCGCGCCGCGAAGGGCGTGACGGCCATCTTCATGCGGTAGATGACGGTGTCCAGGCGACGCTCCAGCAGCTCGATCAGGTTCTCGGAGGTGTCGCCCTTGCGGCGCACGGCCTCCTCGTAATACTTGCGGAACTGCTTCTCGCCGATGTTGCCGTAGTAGCCCTTGAGCTTCTGCTTGGCCATCAGCTGCACGCCGTAGTCGGTCGGCTTCTGCTTGCGGCGCTGGCCATGCTGGCCGGGGCCGTATTCGCGCTTGGCGATCGGGGACTTGGCGCGGCCCCAGAGGTTCACGCCGAGGCGGCGATTGATCTTGTACTTGGATTCAGCGCGCTTGGTCATGCGGCTTGCTGCCGGGCCTCTCGGCACCGGTCCTTCTTCAAGGCGGATGCCCCGGTTCGAGCCGGACGCACCCTGGATTGTCCCGGTAGTCCCAAGCCCGACAGAGGTAAGCTGCCGGCCAAGGGCGGGCGCGAGGGATCGCCCCTCGTCCACGTTCCCGGGAAGAGCGCGGCGTATAGGCGGCCCGCGCCGGGCTTGTCAAACCGCCGCCCCCTCCCCTACTCCCGCGCCATGGTGACGCGCGAAGATATCCTGGTGCTCGGCCTGACCGCCGGGGTGACCGGCTGCCTGGTGGGCGGGCTGATGTTCGGCATCGGCATGGGGCTGGTCGCCGACGGCATCCATATCGGCTGGCTGCTTGCCCTGCCCGGCGCCCCGGTAGCCGGGCTGACCGGCTACCTGCTGGCGCGCAGGCTGGCCAAGAAGCTCGGCTGACTTCTACTCCGCCTGGATGCCGGCCGCCGCGATCAGGCGGCGCTTGTAGTCCAGGTCCTCGCGCAGGAAGGCCGCCGTCGCCTCTGGCGTGCGGGCGTGCAGGGTGAAGCCAGCGGCATCCACGAAGCGCCCGCGCACGGCGGGCTCCCCGATCGCGGCGGCGAGGTCGGCCTGCAGGCGGCCGAGCAGCGCGGCCGGCGTGCCGGCCGGGGCGAAGGCGCCGAACCAGGTGCGCGGATCGATCTCCGCATAGCCAGCCTCGGCCAGGGTCGGCACATCGGGCAGCTGGGGCGCGCGGGTGTCGCGCCCGATGGCGAGCGCGCGCAGCGTGCCGGCGCGGATGTGTTCCGCCCCGGTCGGGATGCCGGTCAGCGTCATCTGCGTCTCGCCCTGCACGGTGGCCAGCACCGCGGGCGGCAGGCCGCGATAGGGCACATGCACCATCTCCAGCCTCTCCCGCGCCGCCAGCGCGCCGAAGGCGAGATGCGGCTGGGACGCATTGCCGTAGGAGGCGAAGTTCAGCGCCCCCGGCCGCGCGCGGGCCGCCGCCACCAATTCGGCCATCGATGTCGCGCCGAGCCGCGCATTCACCACCACCATCTGGTGCACATCCACCAGGTGGCTGATCGGCGCCAGGTCGCGCATCGGGTCGAAGGGCATCGACCGGATCAGATGCGGGTTCGACGTGATGGAGTTGTCCGCCGTGATCAGCAGCGTGTGCCCATCGGGCGCGGCCTTCGCGACGATATCCGTCCCCGGCACGGTCGCCCCGCCGGGGCGGTTGTCCACCACCACCGGCTGGCGCCATTGCGCCTGCAGCCTTTCCGCCAGCGCGCGCGCCAGCGCATCCAGCCCGCCACCCGCCGGGAAGGGCACCACGATGCGGACCTGGCGCGACGGATAATCGGATTGCGCCCGTGCCACGGCGGGGATGGCGAGCGCGGCGAGAAGCGTGCGGCGGGCGAATGGCATGGTCAGCTCCCGAAGAAATGCGTCTGCAGCAGGTCGAGCGTCCGGGCGGGCGCCTCCATCTCCGGCAGGTGCCCGAGTCCGGGCGGGGAGACGAAGCGCGCGCCCGGGATCGCATCCGCGATCAGGCGTCCGACATCGGGCGGGTTCACCTGGTCGTCGGCGCCGGTGATAGCGAGCGTGGGGCAGGCGATGCGCGGCGCGAAATCGGCGACGACATCCACCGCATCGGTGCAGCGCGCGGCCTGCATCAGCCCGCGCGGATGCGTCGCCGCAACCACGCCCTGCACCATCGCCAGTACTTCCGGCGGCGCGCTGGGCGAGATCAGCTTGTGCGAGCGCGTCATCGCCAGCGCGACGCCGCCTTCGCCCACGGACGCCGCGCGCATCGCCAGCATCTGCGCGCGCCCCTCCGGCCCCTTCCAGCGCTGGCCGCGCGATGTGCCGATCAGCGCGAGCTTCGCCACCCGCTCCGGATGCCGCGCCGCAAGGCACGCGCCGAGCATCGAGCCGAAGGAGGACCCGGCGACGAAGACCGGCCCCGTCACGCCCAGCGCATCCAGCAGCGCGACCGCGACATCCGCATAGCGTTCAGGCCCCGGCGCCTCGGCGACCAGATTGTCGGACAGCATGTAGCCCGGCGCGTTCCAGGCGATCACGCGCGCATGGCGCGACAGCGCGGCAAGCGAAAAGCGCCAGCCCATGGAATTGGCGCCGATGCCATGCAGGCAGAGCACGGTGTGCCCCGTGCCGCCGCCCGCTTCCATATAGGACATGCGAGGCCCTTCGAGGCCGAGCGCCGCCGCATCGAGTGCGACGAAGCGCAGATCGGGAAGCGCGGGCACGGGCGTGCCATCGGGGTGATTCACGTCGTTTCCTCCCACGGCAGCGGCGGCACATCGCCGGCGAAGCGGCCGTGCACCATGCGGCCGCGCGACAGCTCCGTCACCACGCCGTGCAGCGTCCGCAATTCCTGTTCCGTCACCTCGCCGCGTTCGAACCAATGGCGCAGATTGCGGATCATCCCCGGGCGCTTCGGCGGGTTGTGCAGGAAGCCCGCCGCGTCGAGTTCGGCAATCAGGCGGGTCAGGAAGGCTTCCAGATCGCCCTTGGTCGCCACGCGGGTGCCGTTGGTCTGGAGTTCCCGGGCGGGCGTGGCCTCGGCCTGCATCCACCATTCATAGGCCAGGATCATCACCGCCTGGGCGAGGTTCAGCGAATTGTGCTGCGGGTTCAGCGGGTAGCGCACCAGCGTGTCGCAATAAGCGAGGTCATCGGATTCCAGCCCCGCACGTTCCGGCCCGAACAGCACCGCGACGCGCAGCGCGCGCGCATTGACGGCGCGCAATTCGGCGGCGGCGGCGCGGGCATCGAGGATCGGCACGATCACATGGCGCGGTCGCGGGCAGGTGCCCAGCACGCGGTGGCAATCGGCAATCGCGCTCGGGATATCCGGGAAGACCTGCGCGTGATCCAGGATCACATCCGCGCCCGATGCCGCGGCATAGGCATTGGGCTGCGGCCAGCCATCGCGCGGGGCCACGATCCGCAGATGAAACAGCCCGCCATTGGCCATGGCGCGCGCCGTGGTGCCGATATTCTGCGCCATCTGCGGACGCACCAGCACGACGATGGGGGATTCGCCCAGCGGCGGCGTGAGCCGCGCGCCGCCTTCGCCACGGCCGCCGGTCATGGGGCGATGCTCGCTGCGCCGGAGGTCGGTCGTGCCCCCTCCCGCCCGCTGCGCGGGCACCCTCCCCCGCAAAGCGGGAGAGGGAAATGGGGCGCAACTTGGCTCCCTCTCCCACGAAGTGGGGGAGGGTTGGGGAGGGGGC
>JBIIRI010000016.1:0-32144 GCA_044341625.1 Roseomonas sp. | reverse complement strand
GCGATTGTCGTGCTGGCCCTGGGGGCAGTCTTGCTGGCCGGGCAGCGCAGCCCATTCGCGGTCACGCTGATGGGTCTGGGCGTTGCCGCGCTGATCCTGCGTCCTCTGCGGGCGCCAGCGCTGCTGGCCGTGCTGATGGCAGCGTCGATGCTGGCGCTGGCCGCGATCCTGGCGCCCACCACCTTCTACCGTTACGCTGTTCACCTGCCTCAATTGCTGTTGGGATTCCCTGAGACACACTACGGTCAGATCTTGGCGCGTGCCCTGGCCATGATCGAAGCGCATCCCTGGCTCGGCATGGGGGCGGAGGCCTTCCGGACGGCCTGCTATCTTCCTGTTTTCCATGTCGGGTGGGGCGGTGTTGGTGATGGTGGGGGGGCGGCTATGTGCGTGCCCCATGTGCACCATTTCTACCTTGAAGCGCTGGTGGACGCGGGCATCCCGGGATTGCTCCTCTTCACGGCCTCCTCGCTCGCGCTGCTGGGCGCGATCGGGCGCGGGCTGTGGCACGCACCCGACCCGCTGCGGCTCGGCCTGTTTCTCGCGGCACTCATCGCCCTTTGGCCGCTGGCGACAGCCGGCGCTTATGCGGGCATCGACCAGGCGGCGCTCAGGGTTCTGCTGACGGGCCTTGGCCTTGCCCTTGCGGTACGGCGCCCCTGAGCGAGGGACAGAACGGTATTCGCACGGCACGGGGCACGTTCGAGCGCCCGGAGTCAGAGTACCGGGTTTCTCTCCGGGGTTCGGCATGAGGACGGTGCGTCCTTTGCCACATCCAGGACGCGAACGGCCTCACCGCGATGACAATATGCAGCCGCTTCCGGCTCCGCATTCCACCCCACCATCAACGCTTTGCCTGGACACAGCCAGCAAGATAGCCGACGGCAGCCCCGCATCACCGCGTGGCGTGGATATTGGGCAGTAATTCAGCGCAGGACGTCGGAACTCCCCGCAGGCAACACCAACCAAGCCGGGATGGAGGGCGTCAGCCGCGCTCCGCCGCAGTCGAGCGCGTCCTGCCGCGCCGCCTCGATCCGCAGCAGCGCGAGGCCCAGCCCATCACGGCCCGATCGCATTTCCCCCACCTCCACGCCATCCCGGGTCACCGGGGTGCCGAGGGCGGGCAGCGGGCCGGCGACTGCCACCGGGAACAGCCGCTTCTTGAGCAGGCCTCGATACTTGGTCCGCGCCGTCAGCTCCTGCCCCATGTAGCAGCCCTTGGTCCAGGAGATGCCGGCCAACTCGTCGAAGCCGCCTTCCAGCAGCACAGATTTCCCGCCCTCCAGGTCGCGCGCGCCATCGGGCAGGCCGAGCGCGAGGCGATGAAGGTCATAGGCCGCCGCATCGGCATCGGCCTGGAGCGGCGCGGGGGACAAAGCGCGCCACCCGGCCTCCGCCAGCCGCGGATCGGGCGCGGCCAGGGGACCGTCCGGCATCGGCGCATCGCCCCAGCCCGCCGCCACAGCGAAATCCGCCGAGGCATCGCGCAGCGCGACCTTGGCCCGCAGCCGGAAGCGGGACAGGCCAGCGGCGATCATCCCCGCCTGGTCGCAGGCGCAATCCAGCAGCAGCCGGTCCGGCGCCGCGAAGATGAAGAAATCGGCCTGCCACTTCCCCTGCGGCGTCAGCAGCGCGGCCCAGACCGCGCGGCCCGGCGCGGCGGCGACGACATCGTTGGAGACGAGGCCTTGCAGAAAGGACAGGCGGTCCTCGCCCGTCACCTCGACGACACCACGGTCTGGCAGATTCGCGATCGGCATGGATATGACATGGGGTCACACGGGGCCGCCTTGCAACGTCTGCGGCAGGAGGCGCCAAAGAGGGCGAGCGAACGGGGGGGCGCGCGCGGCCGGGGTAGGGCCGGTCGTCAGGGCGTGCTATCGGGAATTTGATATGCGCATCCTGTTCGTCACCTCGACGCGGCTGGGCGATGCCGTGCTCTCCACGGGCCTGCTCGACCACCTGCTCCGCACCCATCCCGAGGCGCGCTTCACCGTCGCCTGCGGCCCGGTCGCGCGCGGGGTGTTCGCCCACATGCCGCGCCTCGAACGACTGATCGAGGTCCGTAAGCGCCGCTTTTCGCTGCATTGGCCCCTGTTGTGGGCGCAGGTTGCGCGGACGCGGTGGGATCTGGTGGTCGATCTGCGTGCCTCGGCGATCGCGTGGATGGTACCGGCACGACGCCGGGTGGTGGGAAGGGGCGGGCGGCGCGCCGGGCACCGGCTCGGCCATATCGGCGCGGTGCTCGGTCTCGACCCGCCGCCCCTGCCCGTCGCCTGGACCACAACGGAGCAGGAGGCGCAGGCCGCCGCGCTGCTGCCTGACGGGAAGTGGCTCGTGCTGGGCCCGACGGCGAATTGGGCGGGCAAGGTCTGGCCGGCGGATCGCTTCGTCGCGGTCGCCCAAGCCCTGACGGCGCCGGGCGCGGTGCTGGAGGGCGCGCGCATTGCCGTCATCGCCGGCCCCGGACCGTTGGAGCGCGCCATGGCCGCCCCGGTGCTGGAAGCGCTGCCGGGCGCGCTCGACCTGATCGGCAACCTGGATGTGCCGGCGAGTGCGGCCGTGCTGCGCCGTGCGGCGCTCTATATCGGCAATGATTCCGGGCTGATGCACCTGGGCGCGGCCGCTGGCGCGCCGGTGGTGGGCGTGTTCGGCAGCACCGATGCCCGCCAATACGCCCCCGCCGGGCCGCGCGCCGTCGCCGTCTCGGCCGATGGGCCGCATGGCGCGGCGCGAATGGAAGCGCTGACGCCCAGGCCTGTCATCGAGGCAGCAACCCGCCTTCTCGCGCGCCTTGCAGCCGGGCAAGGCGCGGCGTGACGCCACGGCGGATCATTATCGTCACCCAAACCTTCCCGCCCGACCTGGGCGGCATGGAGGAACTGACAGGAGGCTTGGCCACCGCTCTGGCCACCGAGGGCCACACTGTCGAGGTGTTCGCCGACCGTATCCGCTCTGGCCGGACAGAGCTTGCCGCGCCCGGCTACGTGCTTCACCGCTTCGGCGGCCCCCGGCCGTGGCGACGGTGGCGCAAGCGGGTGGCGATCGCGCGCGCGCTTCGCGGCGGTCCGCCATCGGCCCTGATCGCAGACAGTTGGAAAAGCATCGAGGCGCTGCCGCGCGTAACCGGCGGCGCCCCAATTCTGGTTCTGGCCCATGGGATGGAGTTTCCGCCCGATGTAACCCCTGCCAAGGCCCAACGCATACGCGCCGCGCTGGCGCGGGCGACCAGCGTGGCCGCGAATTCGCGCTACACTCTTGGCCTGCTCGCCCCCCACATGCCGCCCGCAATGCGCTGCGCCGTGGTGCCGCCGCCAATCCCGCCCCAGCCAGAGCCCTCACCCGCCGAACTTGCCGCGGTGCGCGCCTTGATGGTGGGTGAGGGCCCGGTGCTGCTGACCTTGGCACGGCTTGAGCCCCGCAAGGGCATCGACATGGTCATCCGGGCCGTTGCCGGGCTTGCGGCCGCCCATCCCGGCCTGTCCTTGCTGGTCGCAGGCGATGGCCCTGACAAAGCCAGATTGCTGTCCCTTGCCGACGGGGCCGGAATCGCCCAGCGGGTGCGCTTCCTCGGGCGTGTCGACGCCGGGACGAAGGCCGCCCTGTTCCGCAGCGCCGATCTCTTTGTCATGCCGACACGGCGCGAAGGCGCCTCGGTCGAAGGCTTCGGCATCGTCTATCTCGAAGCTGCCTGGCACGGGCTGCCAGCGCTGGCTGGGCTGGAGGGCGGAGCGGCGGACGCCGTGGCGGATGGCGAAACCGGGATCCTGTGCGATGGCGCGAACCCGCAGGCGGTAGAACATGCCATCGCCGCCCTGCTGGCGGATCGCGCGGCGCTCCGCACGATGGGCGCCCGGGCCGCGGCACGGGTGCGCGCGGGTTTCCTGTGGCCATCCATCCTGCCGCGGCACCTCGCGCTGCTGGATGCCTAAACCCTGCGTCTGACCTTCTGCCCTTGGCCGCCAGGCCGAGATGGCGGATACCCCACCCCGACTTAGAGAGGGAACGCGAATGGCAAGCTACGACCTCGTCCTGCGCGGCGGCACGCTGGTGCTGCCCTGGGGCATGGAACAGGCGGATGTCGGCGTGCGCGCCGGGCGGATCGCAGCCATCGGCGACCTCCGCGCCGCCCACGCCGGAGAGGAAGTGGATTGCCGCGGGCTGCATGTGCTGCCCGGCCTGATCGACAGCCACGTCCATCTGCGCGAGCCGGGCGACGCCAAGGTCGAGACCATCGCGACCGGCACGCGGGGCGCGGTGCTGGGCGGCCTGGTCGCGGTGTTCGACATGCCGAACACCAACCCGTCCATCACCACGCGCGAACAGCTGGACTGGAAGCGCGACTATGTGGGCAAGGCCGCCTATTGCGACATGGGCATCTATGTCGGCGCGGCGATGTCGAACATCGACGAGTTGGCGACGCTGGAAGCGCAGGCCAATGTCTGCGCCATCAAGGTCTTCGCCGGCTCCTCCACCGGCGACCTGCTGGTCGCCGACGATGAGAGCCTGGAGCGCGTGATGCGCTCCGGCCGCCGGCGCATCTGCTACCATTCCGAGGACGAGTACCGCCTGCAGGCGCGCAAGCCCGACTACCATTCGGGCATGCCGCACCGCATGCACGCCGTCTGGCGCGACGTGGAATGCGCGGCCCTCGGCACGCGGCGGCTGATGGCGATCGCCAGCAAGACCGGACGGCCCGCGCATATCCTGCACGTCTCGACGGCGGAAGAACTGGAGTATCTGCGGGACTTCCGCGACCTCGCGACGGTGGAGGTCCTGCTGAACCACCTGACCCAGACGGATGAGGCCTATGACCGGCTGGGCGGCTATGCGGTGATGAACCCGCCGATCCGCGACCAGCGTCACCTGGACGCGGCGTGGGAGGCGGTTCGCACCGGCATGGTGGACACGGTGGGGTCCGACCACGCGCCGCATTCGCGCGCGAACAAGGAAAAGCCCTGGCCCGATTGCGCGGCCGGGCTGACCGGGGTGCAGACCATCGTGCCGCTGATGCTCGACCATGTCAGCGCCGGGCGGCTCAGCCTGTCGCGGCTGGCGGACCTGATGTGCGCCGGCCCGGCCCGGGTCTATGGCGTGGTCGGCAAGGGGCGGCTTGCGGCCGGGTATGACGGCGACTTCACGGTGGTGGACATGAAGCGCAGCCGCACCATCGAGGAAAGCTGGATCGCATCCCCCTGCGGCTGGACGCCCTTCGCCGGGCATCGCTGCACCGGCTGGCCGGTGATGACGGTCATCCGCGGCCAGGTCGTGATGCGGGAGGATGAGGTGCTGGGCGGCCCGATCGGGAAGCCGGTCCGCTTCGCGCCTTAGTAGTTCGCGCCTTAGTAGCAGGCCTACCGCCCCGGATCGGCCACTTCCCGCAGCGCGCCGATCTCGGGCGGGGTGGTCCAGCAATCGACCGCGCCAAGGCTCCGCGTGCAGAAAGGCGTGGGGAGCGGTGGCGGGGGCGGCGCCACGCACCAGGGCCCGTGCCGCTCCCACCGGACCGAGGAGCAATCCTGCCGCGTCGCCAGCCCCGTGACATGATCCAGCGGCGTCTTCCCCGTGAAGACCAGCGACGCCCCGCTCACCCCGGCCGCGGGCAAGGCCAGCGGTTCCAGCCCGCAGCCGCCCAAAAGGGCCAGCCAGGGCAGCACCGCGATCCGCAGGCGGCGGGAGGTTTTGGGGGCGGAGGAGGCCATGCGGCGCGAGCCTCGCCCGGCCGGGCTTAACGCGCCGTGACCGCCCCTGTATGGTCCGGCGCCCCCGGCCGGGTCGCGCCCCGTGCCAGGTTTCGGAAGGATCAGACGTGCCCGATATCTTCGACGAGGTCGAGGAGGATCTCCGCGCCGAACGCAACCGCCGCCTGGCCAAGCGCTGGGGCGGGCTTGCGCTCGGTGTCGCGCTCGTCTTCGTCGCCGCCACGGGCGGCTGGCAGGCTTGGCGCTGGAACGAAACCCGCAAGGCCGCCGCCGCCGCCGAGGCCTATCTGACACTGCATCGCGCCAGCGAAACCGAGGGCGCCGACCTCGCCGCCGCCGCCGCCGGCTTCGCCACCCTCGGGCGCGACGCGCCGGCGGGCTACCGCGCCCTGGCCCAGCTGCGCGCCGCTGCGCTGAAGGCCGAGACCGGCGACCTGCCGGGCGCGCTGAGCCTGTGGAACGCCGTCTCGGCCGACAGCAGCACCGACCAGCTCTACCGCGACCTCGCGACGCTGCTGGCCGTGACCCATGCGCTGGACAGCGGCGACCCGGCGCAGCTCGCGACCCGCCTGGCCCCCCTGACCGCCGAGGGCAACCCCTGGCGCGCCTCCGCGCGTGAGGCGCAGGCCCTGCTCGCCCTGCGGCGCGGCGCGACGGAGGAAGCGCGGCGCATCCTGGAATCCCTGGTCGCCGACGCCGCCGCCCCCACCGGCTTGCGCGAACGCGCCCAGCGCGTCGCCGCGGGGCTGCGCTCGTGACCCGGACCACCTCCACAAGGCGGATGGCGCTGCTGGGTGGCGCGGCGGCGCTGCTCGCGGGCTGCGACAGCTTCGACAACCTGTTCGGCGAACGCCGCCAGCCTTTGCCCGGCGAACGCCGCCCCGTGCTGCGGACGGACCCGCCGCTGGTGGCGGATGAGGGCCTGGACCCCCGCGCCGTCACCCTGCCACCCGCCACCGAGATCGCCGACTGGCCGATGGCCGGCGGCCGGCCCAACCATGCGCCGGGCCATGCCAGCCTCTCGCCCGAGCCGCGCGTCGCCTGGCGCGCCTCGGCCGGCAGCGGGTCCGAATACCGGGCGCGCATCACCAGCGGCCCGGTGATCGCGGGCGGGCTGGTCTTCGCCGTCGATGCCTGGGGCCATGTCAGCGCCCATGCGCTGACCGATGGCACGCTCCGCTGGCGTACCGACACCACGCCCGAAGCCGAGAGCGCCGTGCCGCTCGGCGGCGGCGTCGCGGTGGTGGATGGCACCGCCTATGTCACCAATGGGCTGGCGGAGGTGCTGGCGCTCAGCGCCGCCGATGGCGCGGTGCGCTGGCGCGTGCGCCTGCCGCAGCCGACGCGCGGCGCGCCGACCGTCGCCGGCGGGCGCATCTTCGTCGTCACGATCGAGAACCAGCTGCTCGCGCTCTCGGCCACGGATGGGCGCCGGCTCTGGCTGCATCGCGCCGGCGCCTTGGCCACCCTGCCCCTCGGCCTGCCCGCCCCGGCGGTGGAGGGCGATACGGTGGTGGCCGGCTTCGGCACCGGCGAAGTGGTGGCGCTGCGCGTGACCGATGGCCGGCTGCTCTGGTCCGACAATGTCGGGCTGAGCAACCCGAGCCTCGCGGATATCTTCGGCGTCACCGGCCTGCCGCTGATCGAGGGCGGGCGCGTAGTCGCGACCGGGCTCGGCAACACCACCATCGCGGTGGATCTGCGCAGCGGGCGGCGCCTGTGGGAACGGGCCTTCGGCGGCGGGTCCGGCCCGGCGGGCGCCGGGGATTGGATCTTCTCCGTCACCCGCGGCGGCCGTGCGCTGGCGCTGGGGCGCGAGGATGGGCGGATCCGCTGGGTGACCGACCTCGACCCGCCACCGGCCGAGGGCACGCCCCCGCCGCCGGCGCGCTTCGGCCGGGCGATGATCGCGGGCGGGCATGTGATCGTGCCGTCTTCGCGCGGGGAGCTGCTGCTGCTCGCCCCGGCGGGGGGTGCGATCGTCGGGCGGGTCCAGCTTGGGCATGGCGTGACCCTGCCGATGGCGGCGACGGGCGGCACGCTGGTGGCGCTTGCCGATGACGGGACGCTGATCGCGCTGCGCTGAGCGAATGGGCGATGGCAGCGTTCGCCACCGCCCGCGATCCGCGCTAGAAGCGGGCCCATGCAACGCATCGCCATCCTCGGCCGGCCCAATGTGGGCAAGTCCACGCTGTTCAACCGGCTGGTCGGCCGCAAGATCGCCATCGTGGACGACACGCCAGGTGTCACGCGCGACCGCAAGGAAGCGGAAGCGATGATCGGCGGCGTCAACGTGCTGCTGGCCGACACAGCGGGCCTCGAGGAAGCGGCGCCCGACACCCTCTATGGCCGCATGCGCGCCAGTTCCGAAGCCGCGCTGCGGCAGGCCGACCTGGTGCTGTTCGTGGTCGATGCCCGCGCGGGCATCACGCCCGCCGACCGCGCCTTCGCCAATTGGCTGCGCCGCGCGGACCTGCCGGTGATCCTGATCGCCAACAAGGCCGAAGGGCGGCTGGGCACGCAATTGGCGATGGAGGCCTATGAACTCGGCCTCGGCGATCCGCTGCCGATCTCCTCGGAACACGGGGAGGGTATCGGCAGCCTGCATGACGAAGTGCGCGACCGCCTAATCGACCAGGGCGCCCGCCCGAAACCGGAGGGCAAGGACCGCCCGCTGCGCCTGGCCATCGTCGGCCGTCCCAATGCGGGGAAATCCACGCTGGTGAACACGCTGCTGGGCGAGGAGCGGATGATCACCGGGCCGGAACCCGGCCTGACGCGCGATGCCGTCGCGCTGGAATTCGCCGATGCGGAAGGGCCGGTGCGGCTGGTCGATACGGCGGGGATGCGGAAGAAGGCGCGGATCGAGGCGAAGCTCGAACAGATGTCGGTCGCGGCCACGCTGGCCGCGCTGAAGGAAGCCGAGGTCGTCGTGCTGGTGATCGACGCGCTGCTGGGCATGGACGAGCAGGATCTCCGGATCGCGCGGCTGGCCGAACGCGAAGGGCGCGCCGTGGTGATCGCGCTCAACAAATGGGATGCGGTCGCCGATCGCGCCGCGACGCGCCGGCTGATCGAGGATGTGCTGACCGCGAGCCTCGCACAGTCCAAGGGCGTCTTCGTCGTGCCGATCTCGGCGGCCACCGGCCGGGGGGTGGAGAAGCTGATGCCGGCGGTGCGCGAGGTCTATGCGCTGTGGAACCGCCGCGTGCCGACCGGCGAGCTGAACCGCTGGTTCGAGGCGATGAAGGAACGCCACCAGCCGCCGCTGGTCGATGGCAAGCGGATCAAGCTGCGCTACGCCACCATGCCGAAGGCCCGGCCGCCGACGGTGGTGGTGTTCGGCACGCGCGCCGAGATGCTGCCCGAGGATTACCGGCGCTATCTGGTGAATTCCTTCCGCGAGCAATTCGACATGCCGGGCGTGCCGATCCGCCTGAACCTGCGCGGTACCGAGAATCCCTACGCCGACGACGCCGAAGGCAGCTGAAACGCGGGCCGGGCTGGCGCGAAAAGCGGCACGCCAAGCCACGCCGCATCGCGCGAGGGCCCTCCCGCGGCGCCCCGCAAGACCGAATGCGATCCCCTTCGCAGCAATGGGCTGCGCGCATCCCTGACCTGCCGTTTTTCGCGGCATCGAGATATTGCATTGCACAAATATGTCGCTCGGATTGCTCTCTTGCAATTTCTTCGTGGCGCTGCGATGTGCCGATGCCAGAGCGGCGTGCGAATGCGCCGCCGGGAGACGAGGGAGACCATGATGAAGCTGAAGATGCTCGCCGCCGCCGCGGCGGCGTTCGTTACGTTCGGCGCGGGCGAGGCCCTGGCCGGCCGCGACCTCGACCAGATCAAGCAGCGCAACGTGCTGCGCTGCGGCGTCCAGGGCCCGTCCAACCCCGGCTTCGGCGTGCCCGACAGCCAGGGCCGCTGGGGCGGCTTCAACGTGGAAGTCTGCCGCGCCATCGCGATCACCATCTTCGGCGATCCGAACCGCGTCGAATTCGTCCCCGTCACGACGCAGAGCCGCTTCCCGGCCCTGTCCGCGGGCGAAGTGGACGTGCTGTCCAACAACACGACCTGGACGCTGACGCGCGACAGCAACGTCAACCGCTTCAACTTCCCGGCCATCACCTTCTATGACGGCCAGGCGCTGATGGTGCCGCGCCGCCTGAACGTGACCTCTGGCCGCCAGCTGAACGGCGCGACGGTGTGCGTGCAGCCCGGCACGACGACCGAGCTGAACATCTCGGACTTCTTCCGCGCCAACAACATCCGCTTCACCCCGGTGACGATCGCGGACCTCGACGAGATCCGCCGCGCCTATGACAGCGGCCGCTGCGACGTCTTCACCAACGACTTCGCGGCCCTCGCCGCGCAGCGCACCCTGCTGACCCGCCCGGCCGACCACGTCATCCTGGCAGACCGCCTGTCGAAGGAACCGCTGGCCGTCACCATCCGCCAGGGCGATGACGAACTGCACAACATCGTGGCCTGGACCACCTTCGCGCTGATCGACGCGGAGGAGATGGGCATCACGATGGCCAACGTCGAACAGACCGCCACGACCTCCACCAACCCGGTCGTGCGCCGCCTGCTGGGCGTCGAGGGCAACATGGGCGAGAGCCTCGGCGCCGCCCGCGCCGACTTCGCGCGCCAGATCATCCGCACCTTCGGCAACTACGGCGAGATCTTCGAACGCCACCTCGGCACCAACACGCCGCTGGGCCTGGAGCGCGGCATGAACAACATCTGGACCCGCGGCGGCCTGCTGTACGCCCCGCCGGCGCGCTGATCGACTGAAGCACCTAACGGCCGCGCGCCCATGCAGCGCGCGGCCATCCGGAAGGGCGGGCGGCACCGCATGGCGCCGCCCGCCCCTTTCCCGACTGCCGCCGCCCATGACGGGACCGACGCATGAGCACCACCACAGCCACCGTCGCCATGCCGCCATCGCGCGGCATCATCCCCATGCCGGGCGGGCCACGCGGCCTTGCCATCCAGATCGGCCTGCTGGTCGCCGTCATCGCGCTGGGCTGGTGGTTCTGGTCGAACGCGCAGGCCAACATGGCCGCGCGCGGCCTGCAGTTCGGCTACGGCTTCCTGGATCGCTCCGCCGGCATCCCGATCGGTGAGAGCATCATCCCCTACACGCCGGCCGACACCTATCGCCACGCGCTGACGGTCGGGCTGCTGAACACGCTGCGCGTCGCCATCGTCGGCATCGCGCTCTGCACCGTGATCGGCATCCTTCTCGGCCTCGCGCGGCTTTCGGCGAACCCGCTGCTCCGCAGCCTGGTCGGCGGCTATATCGAGGTGATCCGGAACACGCCGCTCGTGCTGCAGCTGGTGTTCTGGCATTCGGTGATCCTGCAGCTGCCCTCCGTCCGCCAGGCGCTGAGCCCGTTGCCGGGCGTGTTCCTGTCGCAGCGCGGCCTGATGATGCCGGGCCTGCTGGCCGATGCGGCGCTGGCGGGCTTCCTGGCCGCACTGGCGGTCGGCGCCATCGGCTGGTGGCTGCTGCTGCGGCGCGAACGCGCGCGTCAGATCGCCACCGGCGAGCGCCGCCCCACCATCCTGCCGGGGCTTGCCATGCTGCTCGGCCTGCCCGCGCTGGTGCTGGCCGCGGGCTTCGCGCCGACGGTCGAATGGCCGCAGATGATGGGCTTCAACTTCGAAGGCGGCCTGGCGCTCTCGCCCGAATTCTTCGCACTGCTGATCGGCCTGGTCGTGTACACCTCCGCCTTCATCGCGGAGATCGTGCGGTCCGGTATCCAGAGCGTGCATAACGGCCAGTGGGAAGCCGCCCGCGCGCTGGGCCTGCCGCCAGGGCGCATCATGCGGCTGGTGATCCTGCCGCAGGCGCTGCGCGTGATCATCCCGCCGCTGACCTCGCAATACCTGAACCTGACGAAGAACAGCTCGCTCGCGGTGGTGATCGGCTATCCGGACCTGGTGAGCGTCGCCAACACCTCGATCAACCAGACTGGCCAGGCGATCGAGGTGATCAGCATCTTCATGGCCGTCTACCTGATCATCAGCCTCGTCACGTCCGCCCTGATGAACTGGTATAACGCGCGCGTCGCGCTGATGAAGGAGCGGTGAGATGAGCGCGACGACCTCCACGCCGCTCGCCGCGCCGCGCGGGCCGAGCTTCGCCGAACGCAGCGCGACCTTCCTGAAGGCCTGCTTCGCCGGGCCGGTGAACAGCGCGCTGACGCTGGCCTGCATCGCAGTGCTTTATCTCGCCGTGCCGCCCTTCTGGGCCTGGGCCGTCACCAACGCGACGCTGTTCGGCACCGCGCAGGATTGCCGCGCCGCCGGCGGCGCGTGCTGGGCCTTCGTGCGGGAGAAGTTCTGGTTCTCCATCTTCGGCCTCTATCCCTATGAGGAACGCTGGCGGCCGGCGACGATGATCGTGATCCTGGTCACGATGGTCATCGTCTCCACCATCCGCCGCTTCTGGGGAAAGTGGCTGCTGCTGGCCTGGGCGGTCGCGGCGCCGGCGATGTGGATGCTGATGCAGGGCGGGGTCTTCGGCCTCAGCTTCGTGCAGACGCGCCAATGGGGTGGCTTGACCATCACCGGCATCATCGCGGTCTATGGCCTGGCGCTGGGCTATCCGCTGGCGATCCTGCTGGCGCTCGGCCGGCGGAGCGAGTTGACGCTGGTGCGCTGGTTCTGCACCGCCGTCATCGAATGCGTGCGCGGGGTGCCGCTGATCAGCCTGCTGTTCATGGCCGCGATCATGCTGCCGCTGTTCATGCCGGCCGGCGTCACCATCGACCGCCTGGCGCGCGTACTGGTCGCCTACACCCTGTTCACCGCCGCCTATATGGCGGAGGTGGTGCGCGGCGGCCTGCAGGCGATGCCGCGGGGCCAGTACGAAGCCGCGGACGCGATCGGCCTGTCCTATTGGAAGAAGATGCGGCTGGTGATCCTGCCGCAGGCGCTGACGGTCACCATCCCATCCCAGGTCAACACCTTCATTGGCCTGTTCAAGGACACCACGCTGGTGGTGGTCATCGGCGTCTTCGACTTCTTCACGACGCTGCGCGCCGCGTTGGGCGATCCGAACTGGCTCGGCTTCCCGACCGAGGCCTATGTCTTCGCCGCGGGCGTCTACTTCCTGCTGTGCTTCGCGATGAGCCGCTATTCGATGTCGCTCGAGAAATCGCTGCGGCCTGGATCGAGGTAGCAGGGGCCGCGGCGGCGCGGCGCGGCGCGGGATGGGCGGCTGGTCCCGATGCGGGACTAGAGCAGCGCCCGATCGAGTGGAACCGCTGCGCGGTTCCGCCGCTCGGGCATAAGCTGCTCTAGAACCATAGATGACTAGAGCGATATCCGGTCTGACTGATTCAGTCAGATCGGATATCGCTCTAGCCACTTTGCTTTCAGCGCGCAGGCGGCGCGATGTCGATCCGCGCGCCGTGGCGGGTTTCCGCCGGCAGGCACAGCGCGGCCAGCGCAGGCGCGATATCGGCTGGGCGGGGCAGAGTCGCCGGATCCTCGCCGGGCATGGCCTGTTCGCGCATCTTGGTGGCGACGATACCGGGATCGACGAGGTTCACGCGAAGCGGGGTCTTCGCGACCTCCTCCGCCCAGGTCTGGACCAGATGCTCCATCCCGGCCTTGGTCGCGCCATACATGCCCCAATAGGCCTTCGGCCGCAGCACGCGCCCGGTGGTGACGAACACCGCACGCCCGGCATCGGACGCGCGCAGCGGCGGGTCGCAGCTGCGGATCAGGCGCCACGCCGCCGTCAGGTTCACCGCCACCGTCTCCGCCCAGTCGCGCGGCTCGATATGCGCGACCGGCGTCAGCTTGTTCAGCACGCCGGCATTGTGGACCAGGATGTCGAGCCGCCCGAAGCGCTCCATGATGGAAGCGCCGAGCATGTCCAGTTCCTTCTCCTGCTTCTGCAGGTCGAAGGGCAGCAGGGTGGCGCCGCGGCCGGTGGCGGCGCGGATCGTATCATCCGTCTCCTCCAGCCCGCCCTGGGTGCGCGCGACCAGCACGCAATGCGCGCCGAGGGTGGCGAGTTCGATGGCGAGGGCCGCGCCGATGCCGCGCGACGCGCCGGTCACCAGGGCGACGCGGTCCTTCAGGGGAAGCTCTGTCACGGCTGGGCACCTTGCAGCAGGGAATGCGGCGGCTCGGCATTCTCGCGCTGGTCGACCAGGGAGATCGCGTAGTCGCCGGTGAAGCACGCATCGCAATAGGCCGGCTGCGCGGCGTCCCGCCCAGCCTTGCCGAGCGCACGGTAGAGCCCGTCGAGGGAGATGAAGGCCAGGCTGTCCGCACCGATGATCCGGGCCATCTCCTCCACATCGTGCTTCGCCGCCAGCAGCTTGCCGCGTTCGGGCGTGTCGATGCCGTAGAAGCAGGAATGCGTGGTGGGGGGGGAGGAGATGCGCATATGCACCTCCGCCGCGCCGGCGGCGCGCACCATTTCCACGATCTTGCGGCTGGTCGTGCCGCGCACGATCGAATCATCCACCAGCACCACGCGCTTGCCCTCGATTACCGCGCGGTTGGCGCTGTGCTTCAGCTTCACGCCCAGGTGGCGGATGTGGTCGGTCGGCTCGATGAAGGTGCGGCCGACATAATGGTTGCGGATGATGCCGAGCTCATACGGGATGCCGGCTTCCTGCGCGTAGCCCATCGCCGCCGGCACGCCGCTGTCGGGCACCGGCACGATGACATCGGCCGCGACCCCGCTTTCGCGCGCGAGTTCCGCGCCGATGCGCTTGCGCGTGTCGTAGACGGGCGTGCCTTCCACCGTGGAATCGGGGCGGGCGAAGTAGATGTATTCGAAGATGCAGAAGCGGCTTGGCTGCTTCGCGAAGGGCTTCTGGGAGGTCAGGCCACGGTCGTCGATCAGCACGATCTCGCCCGGCTCCACATCCCGCACGAATTCGGCGCCGACGATGTCGAGCGCGCAGGTCTCCGAAGCCAGCACCCAGGCATCGCCCTTGGCGCCGCCCGCGAGCTTGCCGATCACCAGCGGCCTGACGCCGAGCGGATCGCGCGCGCCGATCAGCGCGCCATTGTGCAGCGCGACCAGGCTATAGGCGCCCTGCACCTGCTTCAGCGCGTCGATCAGCCGGTCGGTGACCGTGCTGTACAGGCTGATGGCGATGAGGTGGACGAAGACCTCGCTATCCGTCGTGGACTGGAACAGGCAGCCGCGGCGCACCAAAGCGCGCTTCAGCACATGGGCGTTCGTCAGGTTGCCGTTATGCGCCACCGCGAAGCCGCCGAACTCGAAATCGGCGTAGAGCGGCTGGACGTTGCGCAGCGCCGTCTCACCGGTCGTGGCGTAGCGGTTGTGGCCCACGGCACCGCGGCCGGGCAGGCCCGCGATGACGCGGGCATCGCCGAAATTGTCGCCGACCAGCCCACGGCCCTTATGCGCGTGGAACACGCCGCCGCCGGTCTCGAGAGAGACGATGCCGGCCGCTTCCTGGCCGCGATGCTGCAGCGCATGCAGGCCGAGTGCTACCAGCGCCGCGGCGTCGGCGCTGCCCCAGACGCCGACGACGCCGCATTCCTCATGGAACTTGTCATCGTCCGGCGGGGCGGGACGGGTGCTGAAATCCTGCATGGGCGTCCTTCAGGTCCGGCTGCGCGCGGGGGGGCGGAGCAGCTGGTCCAGGCTCGGGTCCTGTCGGCCGGTCCCTTCGGGCAGGCGGGGCCGGAAATCCGCGGGCAGCTTGTCCACCACCCAGCGCGCGCCATCGGCGGCCAGCGGCAGGGATCGGGCGTTCCGCACCTCCTCCGGCCAGCGATCGGTGGCCGGCACCGCCAGCCCGCCCACGATATAGGCAAGGATGACGATGAAGGCACCCCGCGCCAGGCCGAATAACAGCCCCAGCGCACGGTCCACCCCGCCAAGGGCGGAACGCCGCACATGCCCCGCGATCCAGGCGATCAGGATCTTCAGGACGATCAGCACGACGATGAACACCGCGCCGACCGCGATGCCGCTGGCCAGCCAATCGGGCTCGACATATTGCGCGGCGAAGGGCTTCGCGAAGGGCTGGGCGATGAGGCCCGCGATGGCGGCCCCGGCCCAGGCGCCGACGCCCAGCACCTCGCTGACCGCGCCGCGGAAAAAGGCGACCCCTGCCGAGAGCAGCAGGATCGCCAGGACAACGCCGTCAACCCAGGTCATCGCGCCCCAATGGTCCGCTGGCTTGATCCGGTCTGTCGGGAACGCCGCTGGCGGCAGGCGAGGCCGGACCGGGACGCGGGCCGTCGCTGGCCGGGTATAGCCGGCCAGGGATGGGGTGTCATGATCCCGTCGGGGCGGCGCCGCCGGCGTCCTTCTTCCGCTTCACCGTCCCCGCCGCGAATTCGGCGACGAGGTCGGCCAGATGCCCGGCTTCCTTCAGCTTCAGCCCCGGCACGGCGGCCAGCGGCGCGGAGCCGCGCGCGACCCGCCGGGGCAGCGTCGCGGCCTCGAAGCCCAGCTTCTGCGCCTCCCGCAACCTGGATTCGGCCTGCGCCACCTGGCGCACCTCGCCGGACAGGCCGACCTCCCCGAAATAGACCGTGCCGGGATCGGTCGGGCGGTCGGTCGCGGCGCTGACCAGCGCCGCCGCCACCGCGAGGTCCGCCGCCGGTTCGCTGACCCGGAGGCCGCCGGCGACGTTCAGATAGACGTCGTTCATGCCGAGCCCCATGCCGCAGCGTGTTTCCAGCACCGCCAGCAGCATCGAAAGCCGCCCCTGGTCCCAGCCCACCACCTGCCGCCTTGGGCTGCCCCCGGCGGACGGCGAGAGCAGGCATTGGATCTCCACCAGCACCGGCCGCGTGCCCTCGATCCCCGCGAAGACCGCGCTGCCCGAGACATTGCCCCGCCGTTCCGCCAGGAACAGGGCAGACGGGTTCGCGACCTCCACCAGCCCCTGCTCGGTCATCTCGAAGACGCCGATCTCGTCGGTCGGGCCGAAGCGGTTCTTCACCGCGCGCATGATGCGGAACTGGTGGCCGCGATCGCCTTCGAAATGCAGCGTCGCATCCACCATGTGCTCCAGCACGCGCGGCCCGGCCAGCGTGCCTTCCTTGGTCACATGGCCCACCAGCACCAGCGCGAAGCCGCGCGTCTTGGCCAGCCGGATCAACTCCGCCGCGCAGGCGCGGACCTGACTGACCGTGCCCGGCGCCGAATCCAGCGCGTCGAGCCAGACGGTCTGGATGGAATCCATCACCACCACCGCCGCCTCGGCTTCCGCCTCCAGCCCCGCCGCAATGTCGCGCAGCGATGTGGCGGCGGCGAGGCCGAGCGGGGTCTTGGCCAGGCCGAGCCGCGCCGCGCGCAGCCGCACCTGCTCCACCGCCTCCTCCCCCGACACATAGAGCGTGCGCCGGCCGGAGGCCGCGATTCGCGCCGCCGCCTGCAGCAGGATGGTGGATTTGCCGATTCCGGGATCGCCGCCCACCAGCACGGCGGAGCCCGGCACGAAGCCGCCGCCGAGCACGCGGTCCAGTTCCGCAATTCCGGTCAGGATGCGCGCGGGCGGGGCGCTGCGACCTTCGAGGCCGACGAATTCCAGCCGCCGGCCGCCCGCCGCCTTCGCCGCAGGGCCCGGGCCGCGGGCTTCGGCCACTTCCTCGGCCAGCGTGTTCCATTCGCCGCAGGCATCGCAGCGGCCCTGCCATTTCGGGTGCGGCGCGCCGCAGGCCTGACAGACGAAACGATTGCGATCCTTGGCCAAGCGGCCCCTCCGGCACGAAACGCGAACATCCTGACTGATAGCGTAATCCGTCACCTTAACGAAGATCATATCTCGTTGTGGATTCCGATTTTCATTCAATTCAGGATTGTGAAAATACGAAAATTCGTTTACTTATTCGAAACGAATTGGAGCAGTCACACATGCGGGCGCCGCGTAGCCTCTCGCTTCGCCATCTGCTGGCCCTGCTGTCCCTGTTCCTCACCCTGCCGATGCTGGCGCTCGCGGTCACGGTCGGCACGCTGCAAGTGCACTCAGAACGAAATCGCATCGAAATCGACGCGATCCGGGATGCTCGGCAACTCCTGCAGCGGGCCGACCGAATGGTGGCCAACAAGACGGTCCTGCTCCGCCGTCTGGCGCGCGACCTCGATGCCACCGGTCCCCAGGAAGCCATGGCCGCATTCCGGGCGGCGACCGGCCTGCACCTGACCCTTCTCGATACGGAGGGAGCGCCGCGCGCGGAGACGCGCCCGAACCCCCTCCCCCCGCCGCTGCACGAAGCCACACTCGCGCTCAGGCGGGATGGAAGGCTGCTCTCGTCCCTCGTCGAGGATCCCGATTCGGGCGGACATGCCCTGCTGCTGGCAGAGGGCGTGGCCGGCGGTCTGCTGGTTCTCGCCCTGCCCGCGTCGCGGCTCCAGGACTTGCTGGCCGCCCCGGCAGAGCGCCCCTTTGACGACACGCGCTTTCCCTCCCTGGTGGACGCCGAGGGGAGGATCGTCGCCCGCTGGCGCGACCATGCGCGCTTCATCGGCCAGACCACGCGCGGCAGGGCCACAACCGCCATCGGCCCGCAGCCGGACGGCATCTGGCGCGGCACCAGCCTCGACGGGGTGCCGATGCTGATCGGCTATGCGCGCTCCGCCACCACCGGCCTTGCGGTCGGGCTCCACATCTCGGAAAAGGCCCTGGCGGAGCCAGCCTGGCGCTCGGCGCTGCTGCTCGGGCCGATGGCGATGCTGCTGCTGGGCATGGCCGGGCTCGCGGGGCTTGTCGCCGCGCGGCGTATCGCGGGGCCGGTGGCCAGCCTCGGCGCGGCCGCGACGGCACTGGCGGAAGGCCGCACCCCACCCCGGCTCGCCACCCCCGTCGCCGAGGTCAATGCGGTGGCGCAGGCGATGGCGGAGGCCGCCGAACGCCGCCGCGTCGCGGAGGTGCAGCGCGACCTGCTGGTGCGGGAGTTGCACCACCGCGTGAAGAACCTGCTGACCGCCGCGCAGTCGCTCGCCACGCTCTCGGCGCGTTCGGCGCGCGATCCGCAGGATTTCGCCGCGCAATTCGGCGAAAGGCTGCGATCGCTGGCGCGCACCCACACGCTGCTGCTGGAGGAACCCGAAGGGGCGCTTTCGCTACGCGCCCTGCTGACGCAGCTGGTCGCCCCCTATCGCATCGATGCCGAGCGCATCGCCATGACCGGCCCCGAGGTACAGTTGCCGACGGAAGCCGCGGTTCCGCTGGGGATGGTGCTGCATGAGCTGGCGACGAATGCGCTGAAATACGGTGCGCTCTCGGTGCCAGATGGCAGGCTCCGCATCGACTGGCACCTGGTGCCGCGGGACGACGCGCCGCTTCTGGTGCTGGACTGGACCGAGCGCGATGGCCCCTCCATCGCCGCGCCGCCGCGACGGGAAGGCTTCGGCAGCCAGCTGCTGCGCCGCGCCCTGTCGGCCCTGCCCGACGGCAAGGCGGAGATCGCATGGCAGGAGGAAGGCCTGGCGGTCAGACTGACCCTCGGCCTGCGCGGCGGCGCGCCGAGCTCCGGCGCTACTTCCTGAGCTCCATCTGGATCGGCCCCTCGCGCTCACCGCGGGCGAACTGGTCCACCATCGCATTGCCGGTGTCGCCCAGCGTGGCCGCCGCGCCGCGCCAGACGATCCGCCCCTTGTGGATCATCGCCGCATCGTCGCCGATCCGCCGGGCGCTGGCCATGTCATGGGTGATGCTGACCGCCGTAGCCCCCAGACGCTTCACGCAATCCAGGATCAGCCCGTCGATCACCGCGCCCATGATCGGGTCGAGGCCCGTCGTCGGTTCGTCGAAGAAGATGATGTCGGGCTCCGCCGCGATGGCGCGCGCCAGGCCCACGCGCTTCTGCATGCCGCCCGACAATTCGGAGGGCGACAGGTCGCCGACGCTCGCCGCAAGACCCACCTGCGCCAGAACCTCCGCCGCCTTGTCGCGGGCGGCGCGGCGCGTGATGCGGCGCTGGGCGAGCAGCTTGAAGCAGACATTCTCCCAGACCGGCAGGCTGTCGAACAGCGCGCCGTTCTGGAACAGCATGCCGATGCGGTCGTTGACCTCCTCCCGCTCCCGCCGCGAAAGCCGGGACAGGTCGCGGCCGTCGATCTCGATGGTGCCGGAATCGGGCGCGATCAGGCCGAGGATGCATTTCAGCGTCACCGACTTGCCCGAACCCGACCCGCCCAGGATCACCATCGAATGGCCCGCGCGGATATCGAGGTCCACGCCATCCAGCACCACCTTCGGCCCGAACGCCTTGCACAGCCCGCGCAGCCGGATCTTCGGTGTGGTCGCCCCGTTCGCCTCAAACACGTTGGCGCTCATCGGCTGAACATCATCGCCGTCAGCACATAGTCGCTGGCCAGGATCAGGATGGAACTGGCGACAACGGCCGACGTCGTGGCGCGGCCCACGCCCTGCGCGCCACCGCCCGAGGTGTAGCCGCACCAGCAGCCCATCAGCGTCACGATGAAACCGAAGGCCGCCGCCTTGATCAGGCCCGAGATCACGTCCCAGCTCTGCAGGAAGTCGAAAGTCGCCTTGAGATAGGCGCCAGAAGAAAAGCCCAGCTGCTGCGTGCCGATCAGCCAACCGCCCATCACGCCCAGGATATTCGCCACCACCACCAGCAGCGGCAGCGCGAGGGTCCCCGCCAGGATGCGCGGCGTGACCAGATACTTCATCGCGTTGGTGGACAGCGTGTTCAACGCGTCGATCTGGTCGGTCACGCGCATCGTCCCGATCTCGGCCGCGAAGGCCGCGCCGATCCGGCCAGCCACCATCAGCCCCGCCAGCACCGGCCCGAGTTCGCGCGTGATGGACAGCACGACCACATTCGCCACCGCCCCTTCCGCGTTGAAGCGCGCGAAGCCGGTATAGGATTGCAGCGCCAGCACCATGCCCGTGAAGAAGGCAGTCATCGCCACCACCGGCAGGCTGAACCAGGCGATCTCCACGAAGGCCTTGAGGAACAGCCGCCCGTAGAAGGGCGGGCGGAAGATGTGGCTGATCGCCTCCGCCGCGAACAGCGTGACGGCACCCGCGCCGCGCAGGATGCCAAGGACGAAGCGGCCAAGCCCCGCCGTCAGGTCGAGTGCGCGATCCAAGGGGCTAGACGCCCCCATAGTCGCGGGCATGGCGGCGCCCGAGCGAGGTCAGGATCTCATACCCGATCGTGCCGCAGCGCGCGGCGATGTCGTCGGGGGTGTTGGACCAGGCCGTGCCTTCCCCGCCGCCGATCAGTACCAGCCGGTCGCCCGGACGCGCTTCTTGTATCTCGGTCACGTCGAAGGTCGTCAGATCCATCGAAACCCGCCCCACCAGCGGCACAGCCCGGCCATGGAGAAGCCCAAGGGACCGGCCAGACAGGGCGCGAAGGTAGCCATCGGCATAGCCCGCCGCAACGGTTGCGATCCGCCGGGGCGTGTTCGCGGTCCAGGACGCACCATAGCCCACCGTGTCGCCGGCCGCGATATCCCGAACCTGCAACACTTCCGCCTCCACCCGCGCCACCTGGCGCATCGGGTTGGGCGCGCCGGGGGTGGGGTTGATGCCGTAGAGCGCGCAGCCCGGCCGCGCGAGGTCCGATCGGAAACCGGCGCCGAGGAAGATGCCCGACGAATTGGCGAAGCTGCGCGGCACGCCGGGCGCGATCCGATCCGCGGCCTCCGCGAAGCGGGCGCGCTGGTCAGCGTTCAGCGGATGCCCTGTCTCATCGGCGCAAGCGAGGTGCGTCATGACGAAGCGCAGCGCGATGCCGTCCAGCAGCGCGCGATCCCCTGCCAGTGCGGCCTGTTCGCGCGCATCGAGGCCAAGGCGGCTCATCCCGGTGTCGAGATGCAACAGCGCCGGCCGCTGCGCGCCCGCGGCGCGGCCGGCGGCGGCATGGGCCGCGACATCGCCCAGATGGTTCAGCACCGGCACCAGCACAGCATCCGCATCCGCGCCGGGGGGGAAGCCATTCAGCACGATGATTTCTGGCCCGGCGCCGAGGCCCTCGCGCAGCGCCAGCCCCTCGGTCAGATGCGCGACGAAGAAGGTGCCGCAGCCCGCATCGCGCAGCGCGCGCGCGACGGGGACCGCGCCCAGCCCATAGCCATCCGCCTTCACCACCCCGGCGCAGGCCGCGCCATGGCGCGCGACCAGGTCCCGCCAATTGGCGACGATGGCGCCAAGATCGACGCGCAGCAGCGGCTGACCCGGGGCGGGGGTGGGTGGGGCGTGGCTCACCTAATCCCCGTATCCGCCCTCATGCTGGGTGTCGAGGTCGCCGAAGCGGGTGAACTCACCTTCGAAGAACAGCTTGATCGTGCCGGTGGGACCGTGGCGCTGCTTGGCGATGATCAGCTCCGCCTTGTTGTGCGCCTCCTCCATGTCCTTCTGCCATTTGTCGATGGCGGTGGAGAATTTCTCCGAATTGTCGAAGTTCATCTCCTTCGGCTGGCGCTGGGCCAGGTAGTATTCGTCGCGATAGATGAACATCACCATGTCGGCGTCCTGCTCGATCGAGCCGGATTCGCGCAGATCCGACAGCTGCGGGCGCTTGTCCTCGCGGCTTTCCACCTGTCGCGAAAGCTGGGACAGCGCGATCACCGGCACCGACAGTTCCTTCGCGATCGCCTTCAGCCCCTGGGTGATCATGCTGATCTCCAGCACGCGGCTGTCGGGCTTGGTGCCGGCGGCGGGGCGCATCAGCTGCAGGTAGTCCACCACGATCAGGTCGAGCCCCCGCGTGCGCTGCAGCCGCCGGCAGCGGGTGCGAAGCGCGCTGATCGTGATCGCCGGCGTGTCGTCGATGAACAGCGGCAGGCCCTGCAATTCGCGGCTGACCTCCACGAAACGGTCGAAGTCGCGCTGCATGATGTCACCGCGCCGGATGCGGTCGCCGGAGATGCGCGCTTCCTCGGACAGCAAGCGCGTGGCCAGCTGGTCGCAACTCATTTCCAGCGAGAAGATCGCGACGCCGCCGCGCGGCACGGCGTTCGGGTTCTCCTCCCGCGCCTTGCGCAGGATGCCGCGCGCCGCGCCGAAGGCGATCTTGGTGGCGAGCGCGGTCTTGCCCATGCCGGGCCGGCCCGCGAGGATCACGAGGTCCGACGGATGCAACCCGCCCGTCCGCTTGTCGAGGTCGCGCAGCCCCGAGGACAGCCCGGACACGCCGCCCGGATTGGAAAAGGCCTTCGCCGCCTGCTGCACGGCCTGCGACAGCGCGCGTTCGAAGGTGACGAGGTTCTCCCCGCCGCCATTGTCGCGCGACAGGTCGAACAGGTTCTGCTCCGCCGCTTCCAGCTGCTGGCGCGCATCCAGCTCCGCCTCCGCGCCGAAGGCGCGGTTCACCACCGTCTCGCCCACATCGATCAGCTGGCGGCGCAGCCAGGCATCGTGGATGACGCGGCCATATTCGCCGGCATTGATGATGCCGACCATCGCCGACAGAAGCTGGCCGAGATAGGCGGGGCCGCCCACCTCATCCAGCAGGCCGTTATGCTCGAACTCGACGCGCAGCGTCACCGCATCGGCCAGCTGCCCCGCCTCGATCCGGCGCTGGATCGCGGCGTAGATGCGGCCGTGGACGGCATCGACGAAATGCTCGGCCGCGAGGAATTCGCTGACCCGCTCATAGGCCTTGTTGTTGGCCAGCAGCGCGCCGAGCAGCGCCTGCTCGGCTTCGAGATTGGCCGGTGGAAGGCGTTGGGAGAGGCCAAATAGCCCCTCGCCACTCGCGCCGCCGCCGGGTGGGCCGCCAAAGGTGTTCATCGTGGCAGTCTAGACCCTGGCGCGCGCCGCCGCCTCCCCCGCCTGCCTGTGGACGGCTGTGGATAGCGGGGACGCTTCGACCGGCTGCGCCGGTGGAGCCTTATGGGGCCGTCCGGCTTGGATGCGGGATATCTTCAGATGCGCCGGAGCAGCCCTCTCCCCCTCTTATGGGGGAGAGGGTTGGGTGAGGGGGACGCGCAGGATGAAGCACGTAGCTCACATTCGGGCCGCCCCCCTCACCCAACCAGCCTGCGTATGCGTCGGTGAACCGCCGCGACTTCGGCGTTCGACGCAGTGCGTCGAACCTCCCCCCTGCGGGTGGAGAGGGCTAATCCGGCGCGGCCGCCGGCCACATGGGTCCGCCAATTCGTCCCTTGCGCTCACACCACCGCGAAAGCGCGCGCGGGACGGGCGGCGCCTTCGGCCTCCGCCATCCAGTCCCGTGTAAGCGGCAGCGTCGCGCGGTCGCGGGTCAGTTGCAGTTGCCAGTTCATGTGGTCGCCGTGGCGGAAGGTGTATTCGCTGCCCGCCAGGTAGAATTCGAACATGCGGCAGAAGCGTTCGTCATACAGGGCGCGGATCGCATCCCGGTTGGCGGCGAAACGCCGGCGCCATTCGGCCAGCGTCAGGGCGTAGTGCAGGCGCAGGATCTCGAGATCGGTGATCCAGAGCCCGGCCTTCTCCACCGCCGGCACCACTTCGGACAAGGCGGGGGAATAGCCGCCGGGGAAGATGTACTTGGTCAGCCAGGGATTGGTGCTGGCCGGCCCGCTCATCCGCCCGATGGCATGGACCAGCGCCACGCCATCCGGCTTCAAGGCGGCCTGGATCACGCGGAAGAAGGTCGCGTAGTTGGCGATTCCGACATGCTCGAACATGCCCACCGAGACGATCCGGTCCACTGCGCGCGTCCAGGCGCGGTAATCCATCAACTCGAACCGCACGCGGTCGCCAATTCCCGCTTCCGCCGCCCGGCGGCGGGATTCGGCCAGCTGCTCCTCGGACAGCGTGATCCCGGTGACGCGGCACCCCCAGTCGCGGGCCAGGTGCAGCGCCATGCCGCCCCAGCCCGAGCCGATGTCCAGCACCTCAAGCCCCGGCCGGTCGAGTTGCAGCTTCGCCGCGATGTGGCGCTTCTTCAGCGCCTGCGCCTCCTCCAGCGTCTCGGTGCCCGAGCGGAAATAGGCGCAGGAATATTGGCGGTCATGATCCAGGAACAGGCCATAGAGCGCCCCGTTCAGGTCGTAATGATGCGCGACATTGCGCTTCGCCCGCCCCGCCGGGTTCAGCTGGGCCAGGTAGCGCGTGGCGCGGCGGACAAGGCCCAGCGCGTGGTCGGCCGGGTGGCGCCAGATGCCCCAGCTGTTCAGCACCAGCAGCTCGACCAGCGGCCCGAGCCCGCCCTCCAGCGGCTCGATCCGGCCTTCCATGTAGAGCTCGCCGAAGGCCAAGGCGGGGTTCAGCACCAGGCGGCGCGTGGCGGCGGCATCGGCCACGGCGAAGCCGGCTTCCGGGCCGGGTTCCCGGCCGAAACGCCGCAGGGTCCCATCCGCATGGCGAAGCGTCAGCCGCCCCCGGACGACCAGGCGGTCCAGCGCGGCGTCGAGCAGTTTCGGGAACATGGCGGGACCCTCGGCCTCCGGGCGCGTCGCCGTGTCGTATCGGCCCCGGTTTCGGGGATCTAAGGACGCGCGGCGGCCGGGGTTCGGGGGGGCCAGAACACAAAAGGCGGATGGACCGGGAAGGTCCATCCGCCTTTCGGATTGCGCGGGGTGGGCGCCGTGGCCCCCACCCCGGTCACGTCCCGCGCGCGGCGGGACGGTGTCGGTTCAGCGATCCATCGCCGCGCCGAGTTCCGCGAGCTCGGCGGCCAGTTCGGCCTCCAGGCTCTCGTCCTCGGATTGCTGGGCGGCGCGGAGATCCTCGCCGCGCGCCTGCTTGTCGGCTTCTTCCTGCGACCGGGCCACGTTCACGCCGACCTGGATCACCACCTCGGGGTGGAGTTCCACGCGGACCTGCGTGATGCCGGTCGTCTTGATCGGCTGCTCCAGCAGGACCTGGGCGCGGTCGACCGTGAGGCCGTTGGCCTTGCAGGCATCCGCGATGTCGCGCGAGGTGACGGAGCCATAAAGGCCGCCGCTCTCGCCCGCCGCGCGGATGATCACCACGGCCAGGCCGAAGACGCGCTCGGCGACCAGTTCGGCCTCCTCGCGGCGCTTCAGGTTCTGGGCTTCCAGCTGGGCGCGATCCCGCTCGAAGCGGGCCAGGTTGTCCTTGCTGGCGCGGATGGCCTTGCCCTGGGGCAGGAGGAAGTTACGGGCGTAGCCCGGCTTCACCTTCACCAGTTCGCCCATCTGGCCGAGCTTCTCGACCCGCTGCATCAGAATGAGTTCGATCATCGTCCGGGCCCTTCGCTCAGTCGTTGATCACGTAGGGCAGCAGCGCCAGGAACCGGGCGCGCTTGATGGCGAGCGCCAGTTCCCGCTGCTTCTTCGCGCTGACCGCGGTGATGCGGCTCGGCACGATCTTCCCGCGCTCCGACAGGAAGCGGGACAGCAGGCGGACGTCCTTGTAGTCGATCTTCGGCGCGTTCGGGCCGGAGAACGGGCAGGACTTCTTGCGCCGGTAGAAGGGGCGGCGGGCGCCCACGGCCGGGCGGCGCGCGGCGGGATTGTTGGCGGTGTCTTCAGTGCGATCGGACATCTCGGCTCACTCCGCGTCCATATCCATGCCGCTGAGTTCGTCGCGCGGACGCGCCCGGAACTCCTCGCGGTCGTCACGCTCGCGCCCGCCGGTGCGGCCGGAGCTGAAGCGGCCGGCCGGGCGCGGGCCACGGAAGCCGCGTTCGCGGTCCCGGTCCTCACCACGACGGGCGAGGATGGCGGACTGGCCTTCCTCGAGCGCCTCGACCTTGATGGTCAGGGTGCGCAGCACGTCTTCATGCAGGCCCAGCTGGCGTTCGGCTTCATGCAGCGCGGCCGGCGGGGTGTTCAGGCCGAGGAGCATGTAATGCGCCTTGCGGTTCTTCTTGATCTTGTAGGCAAGACCCCGAAGGCCCCAGTATTCGCGCTTGCGAACCTCGCCACCGCCGGCCTTGATGGTCTGCTCGACCTGGTCGGCGATGGTTTCGACCTGCTGTTGGGTGATGTCGTTGCGTGCGATCAGCACGCATTCGTAGAGCGGCATCTGGTCTCCCTTCGGCTGGCTCAGCCCCAGGCGCGACGGGTGTCGCGCTCTGTCCGCGGCGTCCCGGCCCGATGCCGGGGGCGCGCGCAGGCGGGCATAGCCGGGACCGATGCCTCGGATCCCGGCAGGGAAGCGGGGCGTAAAGCACGGCGGGGGCCCTCAGGGCAAGGGCCAAGGGCAAGATGCCGACCAGCATGGGCGCTGGCGGGATCGTGACGCCAGCGGAAATTGGCAGCACCCGGCCCAGGGCGCAGAACAGGCGCGGCAGCCCAGGGAAGCGCCCATGCCCGACGCCACCATCGTCATCCCCTGCTACAACGCCGCCGCCTATGTCGAAGCCGCGCTGCGGTCCGCGCTGGACCAGACCTGCCGGGATATCGAGGTGATCGCGGTCGATGACCGCTCCACCGACGCCACCCCCCAGATCCTTGATGACTGGGCCGCACGCGACAATCGGCTGATCGTGCTGCGCCAGGCGGTCAATGGCGGGCCGTCTGCCGCCTGCAACGCGGCCTATGCCATCGCGCGCGGGCGCTGGGTCACGGTGCTGGATTCCGACGACCTCTACCTCCCCCCCCGCATCGAGCGCCTGGTGGCGGAGGCGGAAGCGCGCGGCGCCGACATGATCGCCGACAACCTGATCCAGCAGGATTTCGACACCGGCCGCGACCTCGGCCTGCATTTCCCGGCAGATGAGATGGCGCGCACCGCGCCGCTCGGCCTGCTCGACATGCTGTCGCGCGACATGCCCGACCGGCGCGGGACCTCCCGCCTCGGCTTCGTCCAGCCGCTGATCCGGCTCGACCTGCTGCGCCGCCACGGGCTGCGCTTTTCGGAGGAGATCCGGGCGGGGGAGGATTTCCTGCACTACTTCGAATGCGTCGCCCATGGGGCGCGATTCGTGGTGACGCCGGCGGCCTATTACGTCTATCGGCTGCGCCCCGGCTCCATCACCTTCCGGCCCAGCTCCACCTTCTACAACAGCGCCGCCAACCGGCGGATGATGGCGGTCGCGCGCCGCAACGGCGCCCCGCAGGCGGTGCTGGACGCCCTCGCCCGGCGCCAGGAGCTGCATGATTTCAATAGCTTGGTCCAGGCGGCGGCGGATGGGCAGGCGCTAAAGGCCTTCGGCTACCTGCACCCGTTCGGGGAATCGGGGCTGCTGCGCCAAATCCGGACCATCCTCGGCGCACTGCGCCGGCGGCTCACCGCGCCGAGCCCCTCCGCCTCGTAATCATGGGCCGGCCCTAACCCATCCCCGATCCTGGCTGCCCGCCTGGGCGCATCGCGGCCCCTTGACGCCGCCCCGCCGCTCGCCCTAGGCCGCGCGACCTTTCCACACCCAGGATCACTCTTCCGTCATGGCGCTCGCCTTCACCTTCCCCGGACAGGGCAGCCAGGCCCCCGGCATGGGCCGCGACCTGGCCGCCGCCTTCCCCGCCGCGCGCGAGGTCTTCCAGGAAGTCGACGACACGCTGAAGCAGAAGCTCAGCCAGCTGATGTTCGAAGGCCCGGCGGAGGAGCTGACGCTGACCGCCAATGCCCAGCCCGCGCTGATGGCGATGAGCCTCGCCGTGCTGCGGGTGCTGGAGAAGGAAGGCGGCTTCGTGCTGCGCGACCGCGTGGCGCTCGTTGCCGGCCATTCGCTCGGCGAATACGCCGCACTTGCCGCCGCCGGCACCTTCGACATCCCGACCGCGGCCCGGCTGCTGCGGCTGCGCGGCGATGCGATGCAGGCCGCGACCCCGCCCGGCACGGGCGCGATGGCCGCCCTGCTCGGCGCCGAACTCGACCAGGCGCGCGAGATCTGCGCCGCCGCCGCCACCGACCCCGAGACAGGGAAGCGGGAGGTGGTGGAAGTCGCCAATGACAATGGCGGCGGGCAGATCGTCATCTCCGGCCATGCCGCCGCCGTGGACCGCGCGATCGAGCGCGCGAAGGAAGCCGGGGTGAAGCGGGCGATGAAGCTGCCCGTCTCCGCCCCCTTCCACAGCGCGCTGATGGCGCCGGCGGCCGATGCCATGGCCGAAGCGCTGGAGCGCGCCACGATGCGCGCGCCGGTGGTGCCGCTGGTGGCCAATGTCTCCGCCGCCAAGGCGACCGACCCGGCCGAGATCCGCGACCTGCTGGTGCGGCAGGTGACGGGCACGGTGCGTTGGCGCGAATGCATCCTGGCGATGGGCGCGATGGGCTGCGACCGCTTCGTCGAAATCGGCTCGGGCAAGGTGCTGACCGGGTTGATGAAGCGCCTGATGCCCGAGGCCAAGGCCGAATCCATCGGCACGCCCGCCGATATCGAAGCCTTCCTGAAGACCGTCTGAGGGGACCCCGCATGTTCGACCTGACCGGAAAGGTTGCCCTCGTCACCGGCGCGACGGGCGGAATCGGCGAAGCCATCGCCAAGGCGCTGCACGCCCAGGGCGCGACCGTGGCGCTGACCGGCCGCCGCGAATCGGAACTGGCCCGGGTGGCGGACGCGCTGGGCGGTGAGCGCACCATCCTCGCCCCCGCCGATCTCAGCGACCCGGCCGCCCCCGCGGCGCTGGTTGAGAAGGTGGAAGCCGAGGCCGGCGCGCTCGATATCCTGGTGAACAATGCCGGCTTCACCCGCGACATGCTGGCGCTGCGGATGGGTGACGCCGATTGGAACGCGGTGCTGGAAGTGGACCTGACCGCCCCCTTCCGCCTGGCGCGCGCTGCGCTGCGGGGGATGATGAAGCGGCGGCATGGGCGGATCGTCTCGATCGCCTCCATCGTCGGCGTCACCGGCAATGCGGGCCAGGCGAATTACGCCGCCGCCAAGGCGGGCTTGATCGGCCTGTCGAAGTCGCTGGCGCAGGAAGTGGCGACGCGCGGGGTCACGGTGAACGTGGTCGCCCCGGGCTTCGTGAAGACCGCGATGACGGATGCCCTGCCGGAAGCGGCGCGGACCGCCCTGCTCTCCCGCATCCCCACCCAGCGCATGGGATCGCCGGAGGATATCGCGGCGGCGGTGGTCTATCTCGCCAGCGCCGAATCGGCCTGGGTGACGGGCCAGACGCTGCATGTGAATGGCGGCATGGCGATGATCTAGAGGCGCGCGGGCCAAGGAGAGCGCCACCGCCGGAGGGCGGGCCCATGCGCCCGCCCCCCGCCCCGCTTGCGGAATTGCCCCGCCTAGGCCAGATGACGCTTCCATGTTAGAGCCGCGCCGTCATGGGGCCACCCATGCCGGACATGCCCACGGGCACGATCCTCGGTTCCGACTGACCAGTTCCGACTACCAGCCTAAGACCCATCCAGCCCGCCGCGTGCGGGCACGGCACGACCGCAGCAGGAGAGACCCCGGTCCATGAGCGACACCGCGGAGAAGGTGAAGAAGATCGTCGTCGAGCACCTCGGCGTGGACGAGGCGAAGGTGACCACCGAGGCCTCCTTCATCGACGACCTGGGCGCGGACAGCCTCGACACCGTCGAGCTGGTGATGGCCTTCGAGGAAGCCTTCGGGGTCGAGATCCCGGACGACGCCGCCGAGAAGATCACGACCGTCAAGGACGCGATCGAGTACATCGAGAAGCAGAAGGCGGCCTGAGCCGCCCGCTGTAGATTAAGGGGGTCATCCGTGTTCGGTCATCTCACAACGCCGCGGCGCGTCGTCGTCACGGGGATGGGTATCGCCTGCCCGCTCGGGCTCGGCGTCGAGAATGTCTGGAAGCGGCTGACCGCCGGGGAATCCGGCCTGGGCGCGATCCAGTCCTTCGATGTCAGCCAGCTGACGGCGAAGATCGCCGGCCAGGTCCCGACCGGGCCAAAGACCGAGGGCAAGCTCGACCTCAATGAGTGGATCCCGGTCAAGGATCTGAAGAAGATGGACCGCTTCATCCAGCTCGCGCTCGTCGCGGCGGAAGAAGCGGTCGAGGATTCCGGCTGGAAGCCCGAGGACGAGGACAGCCGCTGCCGCACCGGCGTCATGATCGGCTCCGGGATCGGCGGCCTGCCGACGATCTTCGAAGCCTCGGTCCTGATCAAGGAAGGCAAGACGCGGCGCCTGTCGCCCTTCTTCATCCCCTCCGCGCTGATCAACCTCGCCTCCGGCCATGTCTCCATCAAGTACGGCTTCAAGGGGCCGAACCACTCGGTGGTCACGGCCTGCGCCACCGGCGTGCATGCGCTGGGCGACGCGGCGCGGCTGATCGCGCTGGGCGATGCCGATGTGATGGTGGCCGGCGGCGCCGAAGCGGCGGTCAGCGAGATCGGGATGGCCGGGTTCTGTGCCTCCCGCGCCCTGTCCACCGCCTTCAACGAGAACCCGACCCAGGGCAGCCGCCCCTGGGACAAGGATCGCGACGGCTTCGTCATGGGCGAAGGCGCGGGCGTCCTGGTGCTCGAGGAATACGAGCACGCGAAGAAGCGCGGCGCGAAGATCTATGCCGAGGTCGTCGGCTACGGCATGTCGGGCGACGCCCACCACATCACGGCGCCCTCCGAGGATGGCGACGGCGCCTTCCGCAGCATGCGCGCCGCGCTGCGCTCGGCCGGCGTCACGCCCGACCAGGTGCAGTATGTGAACGCGCACGGCACCTCGACGCCGATGGGCGACGATCTCGAACTCGGCGCCGTGGAACGGCTCTGGGGCGATGCGGCGAAGGGCCTCGCCATGTCCTCCACCAAATCGGCCATCGGGCATCTGCTCGGCGCGGCCGGCGCGGTCGAGGGCATCTTCTCGGTGCTCGCGATCCGCGACGGCATCGCGCCCCCGACGCTGAACCTGGAAGAACCGTCCCGCGAAAGCGCGATCGACCGGGTGGCGAAGGTCGCGCAGCAGCGGAAGATCGAGGTCGCGCTGTCCAACAGCTTCGGCTTCGGCGGCACCAACGCCAGCATCGTCTTCAAGCGCGCCGCCTAAGCGCACGGGACCTTCCCGCGGCGCGCCCCTTGCCGGGCGCGCCGGCCGCTCCCAAACAGGGTCGTGATGCGGCGGCTGTCCTGGTTTCTCCTGATCCTGTTGCTTTGCCTCGGCGGCGCCGGCGCCGCCGGGTGGCACTACGCGCGCACCGCCTATGAGGCGCCCGGCCCGGCGGCCGAGGCGGTGCAGCTTGTCGTCCCGCGCGGCGGCACCGCCACGATCGCCGATGCGCTGGCCGAACGCGGCGTGATCCGCGATCCGCGCGCCTTCCTCGCCGCCGCTTGGGCGACGCGCGATGCCGGCGCGCTGCGGGCGGCTGAATTCGTCTTCCCCGCCCGCGCATCGCTGCGCGAGGTGCTGGAGGTGCTGCGCCGCGCCCGCCCCGTGCAGCGCCGCCTGACCATCCCCGAAGGCCTCACCGCCCGCCAGATCGCCACCCTGATCGAGCGCGCGGAAGGCCTGACCGGGGAACTTCCCCCCTTCGACGAAGGCGCGCTGCTGCCCGAGACCTATGCCTATCAATGGGGCGACACCCGCGCCGCCATCGTCCGGCGCGCCGATGCCGCGATGGACGCGGCCCTGGCCGAGATCTGGGCCACCCGCGCGCCCAACCTGCCGCTCCGCACCCCGCGG
>JBIIRI010000111.1:0-11489 GCA_044341625.1 Roseomonas sp. | reverse complement strand
CGAGCCGTATCTGGGCGGGCAAGGGCCCGTGATCCTCAGCGCAAGAAGTTCCGACCTGCGCCCCGACGGGGCGAGCGGCCGAATGGCCGCCGCCGCCAGTGCGGCGAAGCCAAGGGCCGCGGATGCGGCCCGCCCGGCGTTTGAGGGGCACGAAGGTGAAACCTTCGTGCGCTTGATATGAAGCTCGTTGTCCTGCCGGGCGACGGCATCGGGCCTGAGATCACCCGCGCGACGCTCGATGTGCTGCGGCGCGCGGATACGCTCTTCGCGCTCGGCCTGACGACCGAGGAACACGAAATCGGCCTCGCGCGCCTGGCGCGCGACGGCTCCACCTGCCCCGCCAGCGTGCTGGCGGCGGCGCGGGCGGCGGATGGCATCCTGCTCGGCCCCGTCTCCCACGCGGATTATCCGCCGCGCGCGAAAGGCGGGATCAATGTGTCGGGGGAGTTGCGGATCCAGCTCGACCTCTACGCCAATATCCGCCCGAGCCGCTCCCGCCCCGGCCTGCCGCATTACGGGCGCACGCCGATGGACCTGGTCATCGCGCGGGAGAACACGGAAGGCTTCTATGCCGACCGCAACATGCATTGGGGTGTGGGCGAGTTCATGCCCACCCCCGACCTCGCGCTGTCGGTGCGGAAGATCAGCGCGGAGGGCTCGCGCCGCATCGCCCGCGCGGCCTTCGAAATCGCGGCCCGCCGCCCCCGCCAGAAGGTCACGGCCGTCCACAAGCAGAATGTGCTGAAGATCGGCGAGGCGCTGTTCCTGCGGGAGGTTCGCGCGGTCGCCGCCGAGTTCCCCACCATCGCCTATGACGAACAGCTGGTGGACAGCATGGCCGCGCTGCTGGTGCGCGATGCCGCGCGCTACGACGTGATCGTCACCACCAACATGTTCGGCGACATCCTGTCGGATGAGGCGGCGGAGCTTTCGGGCAGCCTCGGCCTCGCGGGCTCGCTGAACCAGGGTGCCGCGCATGCGATGGCCCAGGCGCAGCATGGCTCCGCGCCCGATATCGCCGGGCAGGACAAGGCGAACCCGATCTCGCTGATCCTGTCGGCGGCGATGCTGCTGGATTGGTTCGCCCGCCGCGCCCCCGGCCGCGACCGCTTCGCCGAAGCCGCCGCCGCCATCGAGCGGACGGCCGATGCGCTGGTGACGGACCCCGCGCGCCGCACCGCCGATCTCGGCGGGACGCTGGGGACCCGCGCCTTCACCGAGGCGTTCTGCGCCGCGCTTTGATGTGCGAGCGACATCGATTATGTCGCGGACGATCCATCTTGTGCACCCCCCCTCACCCTGCCAGCCTGCGTAGGCGGCGAGGGATCGCCGCAACTTCGGCGGTCGACGCCGTGCGTCGACCCTCCCCCCGTCGGGGGGAGAGGGTTCTCACTGGACGGCGCGCCCCCTTCAGGAACACAACAAGAACATGCTACGGGGGCAGACCTTCAGGAGCTGATCCCCATGGCTGCACGGCCCCCCCGCGCGGCGCGTCCGGTCGACGCCGCCCTTCAGCGCCTCGTCGCGCTCGCCGGCCGCGGCGTGGCGCCCGGCCGCATGGCCCGCGAAGTGGACGCCATCCTCGGCGAATGGCGCGACGCCACCCCGCCAGATGAGGAGGCGGAGCTGGCCGAGCGGATCGACACCCTGCGCGAACACCTGGCCGAAGGCGTCGCGGCGGCCGAGGAAGCGGTCGCCGATGTGGACCAGAGCGATGCGGGGGCGGTGAAGCAGGCCAACCAAGTACTGGCCGCGCTCGTCGCGACCCGGAACGCGGCCGCCGGCGGCATCAGTCCCCGGAACTGAAGCTCGCCTCCACGGCGCCCAACGCACCAAGCCCGGCGCGCAGCGTGCCTCCGGGCGGCATCGGCGGGGTCAGCCCCGCCACCACCAGCAGCGCCCCCGCCGGCAGCCCGCCCCAGCCGCGTGCGGCGGCGGCGGCCTCCGCGAAGGCGGCGGCGAGGTCGATCTCCTGCCCCTTCGGCCGGCCGCCCTTGGCGCCGAGCGCGACGCGGACGGCGCCGGGCGCGAGCGCCTTGCCCTTCCCCGCCACCACCAGGCCGAGCCGCCCGAGATCGGCGGTGAGCGTGATGTCGTCCGCCGGCGCATCCGTGAAGCGCGTGGCGGAAAGATCGAGCGCCGGGTGCAGCCGCGCGAAGACGGGCGGCGCATCGCTGTCAGGGTCGAGCGCCTCGGCCAGCACGCCGATCACGGCGGCGGTGGCCAACGGGTGACGCAGCATGCCGAGCGCCACGATCCGCCCCGCCGGCACCAGCCGCCCTTCCAGCATCGGCCCCGAAAGCGGCGCGGCGCCGGGGCGGCGCAGCAGGCGCAAGCCGCAGGGCGCGATCTGCAACGCGTCCAGCGTCGCCATCGCGATCTCCTGCGCCTCATCCAGGCTGCGGGGCGCGATATCCTCCGGCAGGGCAGCGAGCGGGTTGCCCGTCTCGACCGCCTCCGACAGCCAGCGCGCGGCGCGCGCCGGATCGTGCCCTGACGTCGCTTCGTCCATCGGCATCAGTTCAGCGGCGGGAGGCTGATTTCCTCCACCTCCTGGAAGCCGCCGGCGGGCGGGCTGTCGATCAAGCCCACGCTGCCGGGATCGGCCGGCGCATGGCTGTACAGCAGCTCCGGCAGCCAGGTGACGAGGCCGGGGAAGATGTAGACCATGATCATGCAGAAGATGACGATGTAGATGAAGGGCATGCAGCCCTTGAAGATGTCCTCCAGCTTCACGTGCGGCGGGGCCACGCCCTTCAGGTAGAAGGCGGCCATCGCGACCGGCGGGCTCAGGAAGCTGGTCTGCAGGTTCAGCGCGATCAGGATGCCGAAGAAGATCGGGCTCACGCCGAAATCATCCAGCAGCGGCAGGAAGATCGGCACGAAGATCACGATGATCTCCGTCCATTCCAGCGGCCAGCCCAGGATGAAGATGATGACCTGCGCCAGCAGCAGGAAGGTGAAGGTGTTGAGCGGCAGCGACTTGACGAATTCCTCCACCAGCTGCTGGCCGCCGAGGTAGCCGAAGACGGAGGAGAAGATGTAGCTGCCCACGAACAGCCAGCAGACCATCGCGGAGGTGCGCGCGGTGAGGAACACGCTCTCCTTCAGCTTCTGCCAGGTGAAGGCGCGATAGACGATGGCCAGCACGATGGAGCCGAGCGAGCCCACCGCCGCCGCTTCGGACGGCGTCGCCAGCCCCATGATGATGGAACCGAGCACGGAGGCGATCAGCAGCGCGAGCGGCAGGAAGGAGGTCGCGAGCGCCCAGAGGATCTTGAGCGCCGGGACATTGCGTTCCTCAGGCGGCAGGCGCGGCGCCATCTCGGGGCGGATGATGCCGATGGCGATGGCGTAGATGATGTAGAGCATCGCCAGCGTGACGCCGGGGATGAAGGCCGCCGCATACAACTGCACGACCGAAACGCCGGCCGTCGCGCCATAGAGGATCAGCATGATGGACGGCGGGATGAGGATGCCGAGGCACCCGCCCGCACAGGTGACGCCGGCTGCCAACTTCGGGTCGTAGCCCGCGCGCAGCATCGCCGGGAAGGCCAGCAGCCCCATCAGCGTCACCACCGCGCCGACGATGCCGGTCGCCGTCGCGAACAGCGCGCAGGTCAGCAGCGTCGCGACCGCGAGCGATCCCGGCAGGCCGCCGGAGGCCAGTTGCAGCGAGCGGAACAGGCGATCGAGGATATTCGCCCGTTCGATGATGTAGCCCATGAAGACGAAGAGCGGCACGGAGATGAGCACGTCGTTGCTCATCACCGCATAGGTGCGCTGGACCAGCAGGTCGAAGACGCGTTCGCCCATGCCGAAATAGCCGAAGATCAGCCCCATCGCCATCAGCGTGAAGGCAATCGGGAAGCCCAGCATGATGAAACCCAGGAACAGGACCAGCTGTGCCAGGCCGAAATACTGGTGGAGCTCTTGCGGAAGCATGGGGCGCGGGCCTCTGGCTACTGCGGCTTGCGTCGCGTCAGGACTGCGGGGGACGGGGCGAGGCGTCGCGGCTTGCCGCGGCCTCGGTCCGCTGGGCCATTTCGACCAGCGCGGCTTCGCCGCCGCGCGCCAGCTCGGCGGCCAGCGCCTCGGCGCCCTTGGCCTCGGCGGCGGCGAGGATGGTCTTCTCCAGCTCCTCGACGTCCGAAAGCCGCTGCGGCCAGGCGTTGTTGCGGATGCACTGCACGCAGCGCACCACCTCCACCAGCCCCTGCAGCAGCAGCAGCAGGCCGACGGCGGGGATAAGGAACTTGAACGGCCAGATGATCGGCCCGCCCGGGGAGACCGAGCTGCGTTCGTTCTGCGCGAAGCTCAGCTCGAAGAAGTGGTAGCCGGAGATCATGAAGGCCATGATCGCGGGGAAGAAGAACAGGATATACAGCGTCAGGTCGAACTTCGCCTGCCGGGCGGGGGAGAAGTTGCGGTACAGGAAGTCGCCCCGCACATGCCCGTTGCGCGACAGCGCATAGGCCCCGGCCAGCATGAACAGCGTGCCGTAGAGCATGTAGGAGACGTCGTAGCCCCAATCCGTCGGGGCGCGGAAGAAGCGGCGGGCGGTGACGTCGTACACGATGGCGGCGGTCAGGATCAGGATCGTCCAGGATCCGGCCTGCCCGACCAGCGTCGAAAGCCGATCGATGGCGAGCAACCCGCGCTGCACCCAGGCGCGGTTGGCGAAGACGATGCCGCCCAGGATCGCAGCCGCGACGACGGCGATCAGCAGGAAGACGGTTCCGCGATCAGTCATGCCGTTACCCCCGGCCTCTCACACAAGAAGGGCCGGGGCGGCTGTATCACCGCCCCGGCCCCGGTCACGCAACGCCCCGGTTCAGCCGCGGGCGAAGAAGTGGTTGTAGCTGATGACCGGGCTCGCCTCGTAGCGGAGGTAGAACCCGCCGACCCGGCGGCACCACTCGCGCTGGCTGTCGCACACCTTCTTGAAGAAGGGCCCGGCGGCCGGGGAGGAGTTGTCGCCTTCCTGGCGCGCGATCACGCGGTCCCAGGCCTGCAGCTGCGCGTCCAGGATCGCGCGCGGCGTCTGGCGCACATTCACGCCGGCCTGCGCCAGCGCGACGAGATCGCGCGAGTAGCGGTCCTGCTGCTTCCAGCTCATGTCGGCCGAGGACGCTTCCGCCGAAATCCGCAGCACCTGCTGCAGTTCCTGCGGCAGGCCTTCGTAGCGCTGGCGGTTCCACAGCACCTCGAAGGTCTCGACGCGCTGGTGGAAGGACTGGATCATGTAGTTGCGCGCCACATCGGCGAAGCCGAGCACGCGGTCCGACGACGGGTTGTTGAATTCCGCGCCGTCGATCACGCCGCGCTCCAGCGCCGGCACGATCTCACCGCCCGGCAGCGCGACGACCGCCGCGCCCATTTCCTGGAACAGGTCGGTCGCGAGGCCGACGGTGCGGTAGCGCAGGCCGCGGATCTGCTCGGCGCGCTCGATCGGGTTGCGGAACCAGCCGAGCGGCTGCGTCGGCATCGGGCCGGTCTGGAAGCCGACCGCGTTCATCCGCAGGATGTCGTGCATCAGCTCGCGGTACAGCGCTTCGCCGCCGCCATAGTAGAACCAGCCGAGGAAGTGGTTCGCCTCGTTGAACCAGGGCGGCGTGGTGCCGAACAGGCTGAAGGCGCGGTTGCGGCCGAACCAGTAGGCAGAGACGCCATGGCCGCCATCCAGCGTGCCCGCATGGACGGCATCGAGCAGCTGGAAGGCGCCGACCACGGCGCCAGCCGCCAGCAGTTCCACCCGCAGGCGCCCGCCCGCCAGGTTGTTCACGCGCGTGACGTAGTCCTGCGCGAATTCATGGAAGATGTCGCGCTGCGGCCAGGTGGACTGGAAGCGCATGACCACGGTCTGCGCGCGGCTGACATTCGGCGTCGCCAGCACGGCGGTGCCAACGGCGCCGACTGCGGCGGCCTTCAGAAGGCCACGGCGCGCGGGATTCGGCTGATTCGTCTCTGTCATTCGTTTCCTCCTGTTCGGTGCCCTTGTGGAGCATGCCGTCCGCACCTCTCCCGGCAAGGGACTGGTCAGACTGCACTGGCCCCCTCATTACGGATCGCCCGGCGCCAGCGCAATGGCCGTCTCGGCGCCGGATCGCCAAAACTCGGCGGCCGCTATTTCGTGACGAAGGCTTTCTCGACCACGTAACTTCCGGGATTGCTGTTCGATCCTTCGACGAAGCCCCGCGCTTCCAGCATTGCGCGGACATCGGCATTCATCGCTTCCGACCCGCAGAGCATCGCCCGGTCCCGCGCGGGGTCGAACGGCGGCAGGCCGAGATCGCCGGTCAGGCTGCCATCCTCGATCATGGTCGTGATCCGCTTGCCGCGCGCAAACGGCTCCCGCGTCACGGAAGGAAGGTAGGTCAGGCGTTCCGCCACCAGCTCGCCCAGCAATTCATGGCGCGGCAACTCGGCCGAGATCAGCTCGCGATAGGCCAGTTCCGCCACCTCCCGCACCGTGTGGACCAGGACCACGCGGTCGAAGCGGTCATAGGTGCCGGGGTCGCGGATCAGGCTCATGAAGGGCGCAAGCCCGGTGCCGGTGGCGAAGAACCACAGAGTCCCGCCGGGCAGCAAATTGTCGGGCAGCAGCGTGCCGGTCGCCTTCCGCCCGATCAGCACCGTATCCCCCGGCCGGATATGCTGCAGGCGGGATGTCAGCGGCCCCTGCTGCACCTTGATCGAGAGGAATTCCAGATGCTCCTCCCACGGCGGGGAGACCATGGAATAGGCCCGCACCAGCGGCTTGCCCTCCACCATCAGCCCGATCATCGCGAATTGCCCGGCGCCGAAGCGGAAGGCTGGGTCGCGCGTGCAGGTGAAGGAGAACAAGCGGTCGGTCCAATGATGGACCGTCAGGACCCGTTCCGCGAAGAAGCCGGGCGGCGCCGACACGGTCGTCGCCGTGCCGCTATCTGCTGTGCTCGTCATGGCCGCTTTCATTGCCTCGAAAGCCCCCCTGCTGCAATGCGAGCCGCCCATCGGCCCCGATGTGGCGCGATGCCGCTCACAGCCCCATGATGCGCGGATGAGCCACCCGCCCCTCGGCCCCGAGGTCGATCCGACCCCCCGCCCCCTTCCCGCCCGCATCCCCCATCGCGGTGCCGCCGTCACGCTGGAACCCCTCGCGCCCCGGCATGCCGAGGATCTCTGGATCGCGGCGCAGGCCGATTCGTCGGGGGATGGCTGGGCCTATCTCGGCTACGGTCCCTTCCCCGATGCTGCCGCGCTGGCCCGCCATGTCGCCGCCTTCGCCGCCCAGCACGACCCGATGGCCTTCGCGATCCGCCCGCATCGCTCCGGCCGCGTGGAAGGCTGGCTGACGCTGATGGACATCCAGCCCGCCAACGCGGCGATCGAAATCGGCCATATCTGGTTCTCGCCCAGGTTGCAGAAGACCCGCGCGGCGACCGAGGCGATGTTCCTGCTGATGCGCCACGCGATGGACGATCTCGGCTATCGCCGGCTGGTGTGGAAGTGCAACGCGCTCAACGCGCCCTCCGTCGCCGCCGCGCACCGGCTGGGCTTCGTGCCGGAAGGCATCCATCGCGCCCATGGTGTGGTGAAGGGGCGCCGGCGCGACACCGCCTGGTTCTCGATCCTGGAGGATGAATGGCCCGCCCGGCGCGATGCGATCGCCGCCTGGCTGGACGATTCGAACTGGGATCACACCGGCGCGCCGCGCGCCTCGCTTTCCTCCGCCACGGCCACGCTTCCCATGGGCTGACGCAAGCGCACGCCCATTGTCTTTCCCCCAGCCCTGAAGCAGGTATGACGCGCTGCGAACATCGCATCGAAGGAGGCGGTAGAATGCCGCGCGTGACCGAGGACACTGTCGGGGCCTTCGTGCCCGGCCCCCGCGTGGAAATCCAGGGCGCGGCCGAAGGGCCGCTCGCCGGCCTCGATTTCGCGGTGAAGGACCTGTTCGACGTCGCGGGCAGCGTCACGAGCTATGGCAATCCGGATTGGGCGCGCACCAACCCCGTCGCCGCCGGCACCGCGCCGCTGGTCTCGGCGCTTCTCGAAGCCGGCGCCAGCCTGCGCGGCAAGACCAAGACGGTCGAACTCGCCTATGGCCTGACCGGTGAGAATGTGTGGCACGGCACGCCGATCAACCCGGCCGCGCCGGACCGCTTCCCCGGCGGGTCGTCCTGCGGCTCGGCCGCCGCGGTGGCGGCGGGGCTGGTGGATTTCGCGCTCGGGTCCGACACCGGCGGGTCTGTCCGCATCCCGGCCTCCTATTGCGGCATCTACGGCATCCGCCCGTCCTGGGGCGTGGTGAACCTGACGGGCGCGCGCGGCCTCGGGCCCAGCTTCGATGTCGCCGGCTGGTTCGCCCGCAGCGCGACCGTGCTGCGCCAGGTGGGAGAGGTGGCCTTGCCGCAGGGCGGGGAGGGTCCGCTCGGCCCGCTGCTCAAGGTGCAGGAAGCCTGGGTCAACGCCCTGCCCGCCACCGCCGCCACCCTGGGCGGGCACCTGGCCGCCGCCGAGGCAGTGCTGGGCCAGGCGATGGCGATCAACCTGGTGCCGGACTCCCTCGACGTGGTGTTCGAGCATTTCCGCCACGCGCAGGCCGAGGAAGCCTGGGCGACGCTCGGCTCCTGGGTCGAGGCGACGAAGCCTGCCTTCGGCCCTGGCGTCGGCGAACGCTTCGCCGCCGCCAAGGCGACCGACCCGGCCAAGGCCGCCGCCGCGCGGCGCTTCCGCGAAGCCTTCCGCGCCCGGCTGCGCGGCCTGCTGCAGGGCGGCGCGGTACTGGTCTACCCCACCTCTCCCATCCCCGCGCCGAAGCTCGATGTCTCGCTCGCCTGGCAGCAGGCGGTGCGGGAGAGGACACTCGGCGTCACCGCCATCGCGGGGCTCGCCGGGCTGTGCGAGGTCTCGATCCCCGGCGGCTGGGTGGATGGCGCGCCGGTCGGGCTGTCGCTGGTCGCCGCGCCGGGTCGCGACCGCGCGCTGCTGGCGCTGGCGGAACGTGTGGCGGCGCAGCTGAAGCCGGCGGGGTGAGGAAGCCGGCGGTGGCGCTTGCGATGCGCCCCCCCGCGCATTAATCCCTGACCCATGCTGATCCGCGACGCCACCGAAGCCGATATCCCCGCTCTGGCCGCGATCTACGCGCATCACGTCCTGCACGGCACCGGCACCTTCGAGGAAACGCCCCCCGACCCGGCGGAGATGGCCGACCGCTTCGCCCTGATCACCGGCCAGGGCTTCGCCTGGCTGGTGGCGGAAGCGCCGGACGGCACCGTGCTCGGCTATGCCTATCACGCGCCGTTCCGCAACCGATCCGGCTATCGCTACACCGCCGAGAACGCGATCTATGTGCGCGACGATGTGCGCGGCCAGGGCGTCGGCAAGGCGCTGGTGGAAGCGCTGCTGGCGCGCGCCGAGGCGGCGGGCCTCAGGCAGATGTATGCGCTGATCGGCGATTCCGAGAATGCCGGCTCCATCGGCTTGCATGTCTCGGCCGGCTTCCGCCGTGTCGGCGTGATGAAGGCGGCGGGCTTCAAATTCGGCCGCTGGCTGGATGTGGTCATCATGCAGAAGACACTCGGCGAGGGCGACCACAGCCTGCCCGAATAGGGGCGGCTGGTCCCCACCCCGCGCCTCTCCACCGACAGCTACCGCGCCAATTGGCCCGCGACCACCATCGCCAGCAGTCCCCACAGCCCGACCGCCAGCAGGCCCACGCGCTCGGCATGCCACATCAGCCGCCGGCGCAGCGTCCGGCGCAGCCTGGCCTCCACATCCGGCCGGCGGCCGCGCAGCACCTCCGGCTTCCAGGTATCGAGCAGCGCCCAGGCCTCGCTGTGGCGCATGTCGCGCCGTGGCGCCTGCCAGGCGCCGACCAGCATCGCGCCTGCCACCGCCGCGACCAGCCCCGCCCCGCTGCGCAGCGCCAGCGGCAGGTCGAAGGACAGGGACAGCATCACCAGCCCCACCCCCAGCCCCGCAAAGGCCAGGCCGCGGCGGATGCAATGATCGATCACCACTTCCACCGGGTCCATCGGACGCTCCACGGGTCGCGGTCCAGGTCAGATTGACGCAACGCGGCGGCGGATGGCAGCGCGAAATACACGATCCATCATCCGCCCCGCTCCGCAACGCCCAGCCGGTCGAGCAGGACCTGCAGCGTGGTCTCCGCCAGCTTCCGCTCCATCGCGCCCTCGGCCTCATCGAACACGCCGCGCAGCAGCGCCGGCACCGCGCGGCCCAGCGCGTCGCCGCCGCGCTGGGGGCCGGGATGGGTGGGCAGCAGCGGCAGGCCGGGGCGGCGCATCGCCGCCCAGACCTCGGCCAGGGTGATCTCGGCCGGCGGGCGCGCCAGCTCCGCCCCGCCCGGCCCGCGCCGGATCCGCAGCAGCCCCGCCCGCGCCAATTGCCCGGCCAGGCGCCGGATCACCACCGGGTTGGTGCCGACGCTCAACGCGATCCGCCCGCTCGTCGCCTGGGAGGATGGCTCGGCGGCCAGCAGCAGCAGGATGTGGATGGCAACGGCGAAGCGCGTGGCGACCATGCAGGGCCAACACGCATGGCGCCGGGACGGTTCCACCCGCGCTCTCGCGCAGCCTTGACCGTTGCGCGAACGGAGCACGAACATGGGGGCATGGACGCGCCACCCGCCGAGAAGCCGCCCGCCCTCATCCCACCCGCCCTGCGGACCGTCGCCATCTGCCGCGCCGCCGCCCGCTTCTGCGCGCGGCGCGGCTGGGCGCCGGTGACGGAGATGCCGCTGCCCAATGGCCGCCGCGCCGACATCCTCGCCCTGCTGCCCGATGGTGGCTTCGCGGTGGTGGAGGTGAAATCCTGCGCGCGGGATTTCCTGTCGGACAGCAAATGGCCCGATTACCGCGCCTTCTGCGACCGGCTGTTCTTCGCGGTGGACCTGGATTTCCCGCAGGCGCTGATCCCGGCCGATACCGGGCTGCTGGTGGCCGAAGGGCCGGATGCGACGCTGCTGCGCGATGCCCCCGCGCATGCACTGGCGCCCGCGCGCCGCAAGGCGCTGCTGCACCGCTACGCCGTTACCGCCGCCGGCCGGCTGGCCGCGCTGCAGGACCCGGCCGGGCAGGCCGAACTCCGCGCCGCGCTGCGCGTGGAGTAGGGGTGCCTACCCCTCCGCGCCCGCGTCCCGCACCGCGCCGCCCCATTCCTGCACCAGTTCGATCCCCGCGAAGGGGGGCAGGCCGCCATCGGCGCCGCGCACCAGCACATCGGGGCGCAGCTGCCGGATCAGCTCCACCGGGCTGTCTTCCCCGAAGACGGTGACGAGATCGACCGAAGCGAGGCTCGCCAGCATCGCCGCGCGTGCCTCCTGGTCCTGGATCGGCTGGCCCTCGCCGCGCAGCTGCCGCACGGAGCCATCGGAATGCAGCCCGACCACCAGCCGGTCGCACCAGCCCCGCGCCCGGTCCAGCAGCTGGACATGGGCCGGTTGCAGCAGGTCGAAGCAACCGGTGGCGAAGCCGATGCGC
>JBIIRI010000245.1:0-3553 GCA_044341625.1 Roseomonas sp. | reverse complement strand
ACCTCCGCCTGCCGGAGCTTCGCCACGATATCCTCCGGCGTGTGCGCCTTCTTCCGCGCCATCACAGACACCCCTTCGCTGCCGCCGGACTACTCTACCGGCGGACCGCTTCTACGGGGGCAGGTCACCGCTATCTGGTCGTCTCAAGCTCGGCACAGGCGGGATCGCAAGTACCTGGGGGCACCGGCTCTGCGCTGCTGCGTCTATTCGCATGACAGGATAACGGGGTCAGCCGCCGCGTGGCGCCCAGCCGCCTTGGCCATGGCGCGCCAACTCGACCTTGATCCGCATCAGCAGCGGTCTCCATTCGGCAGCCGAGGCTTCGTCCGCCAGGGCCAGATGGTCCGCGGCATCGGCCAGGGCGTCGAGCAGGTCGCCGGGGATGCCATCCGCCCGCAGCAGCGCCAGTTGCAAGCGATCCAGGTTCCGCATGGCGCCGCCGGCCACCTGCGCCAGGCTGCGCCCCGGCGCGGGTTGCGGCCCGCCTTCAGCCTGCAAGGAAAGCAGGGGCGTGACGGCGACGGCAGACAAGGGCGCATCCGTGGCGGGGGTATCCGGCGTCTCGGAGATCGAGAAATCGGGGCCGCCCGTCTTGCGCCCGCGCGCCTCGGCCATGCGGGTCGGGCCGCGCCCGATGATCGGAGGCAACGTCATGACAACACCTCCGCATGGCAGGGGACGCGCCGACCGGAACCCGCGATCATCGCACAGCAGAACCAACGGCGCATGAAACGACTATATCCGCCCGGCGGCCCCTCCGCCAGCGGCGCGGGCTGCATCGGCCGCACCAGCCGCCTCACCAGCCCCGCTTCCACGGCGCTGGAGGCGTAGCATCGGGATGCCGTCGCCGCCCCATTGCTCGCTGCGCCAGACGATCCCCGTGGCCGGATCGGCCCAGAAGCGGTTGGTGAAGGCCGCGACATCGCCGCCGCACCGTTCCTCGACCACGATCCACCCGCCTTCCAGCCGGCCCCGCAAGGCGCATTCGACCACCAGGCCGAAGCGCATCGAGGCCGGATCGCGATCCCCCCCCGCAAGGTCGATGGTGCGTCCCGCCCGCGCGTCCCGCCCCACCAGCGCCCGCGCATCCTCGAGCGGATCGGGACCGTCGAAGCGCGTTGTCATCACCATCTGCCCGAAACCCGCCGTCCCGACGACGCGGGCGCCATCCGTGGCCAGCGCCACCTGGCCCGGGCCGCGCCAGACCTGCCGCGCACCGCTGCCGGACACAGGCACCAGCGTCACGCGCCGCGGCCCCTCCAGCAGCAGGGAGGGGACCTGCGCCGCAGGCTCCGTCAGGGCCTGCGGCGGTGATCCGGCGGCAAGGCGCAGCCCTTCCCCCGCCGGCGTCTGGCCGCAGGCGGAAAGCAGAAGCAGCGCCGCGATCAGCCGGGCCGGGTTCGCCATTGCACCGCCAGCAATAGCGCAGCGAGTGCAAGCCCGACCAGATGCGGATACGGAATGAGATCGGCCGCCATCGCCTGCAGCACGGCGGGGAAGATCATCAGCACGCCGGCCAGCGCGAGCGCCCAGCGCTCCCACCCGGCCATGCCGCGGAACAGCCAGCCCTGGCAGGCGGCGGCCAGGGCCGCGAGGCCGGCGGTCGCCAGGAAGACCTGCCACACCACATCCTGCCAGCCCATATCGCCGCGTAGCTGCAGCAGCAGCGCCACGCCCTCGGGGTCCGTCACGAAGACGAAGGGCAGCACGAAGGCCGGCAGCGTGTACTTCCAGGCCTGCAAGGTAGTGCGATAGGGGCCGGCGCCGGTGATCGCACTCGCCGCGAAGGGGCTCAGCGCGGTGGGGGGGGAAACCTCGCTCAGCACGGCGTAGTAGAAGACGAACATATGCGCCGCGTAGTCCGGCACGCCCAACTTGATCAGCGCAGGCGCCGCGACAACCGCGCAGATGATGTAGCTGGCCGTGACCGGCACCGCGAGGCCGACGACCCAGACGATCAGCCCGGTGTAGATCGCGGTCACCACCAGCGACCCGCCTGCCGCCTGGATCGCGATGTCGCTGAACTTCAGCCCGAGGCCCGTCAGCGTGATGACGCCGACGATGATGCCCGCGCAGGCACAGGTAGCAGCGATGCCGACCGACTGCACCGCGCCACCGGACAGCGCATCCAGAAGCTTGCGCGGCGTCAGCGCCGTGTCGCGGCGCAGGTAACTCAGCGCGATCGCGACGAACATGGCGTAGAGTACCGACATCGTCGCCGAATAGCCCATCACCATGAAGACGATGATCGCGATCAGCGTCGAGAAGTGGAACCCATACAGCCGCAGCAGCTTGCCGACCGGATCCACCTGCATCTTCGCCATGGCGTCGAGATCGCCGGCCGCGGCACGCCCGCGGATGCGGCGCTGGTCCAACTCCACCATGAAGAGCAGCGACGCGTAGTAGAGACACGTCGGGATGAGCGCCATCATCAGCACGTCGAGGTAGCCGATCTTCAGATACTCGGCGATCAGGAAGGCGGCCGCCCCCATCACCGGCGGCGAGATGATCGCCCCGAGACCACCGGCCGCGAGCAAGCCGCCCGCATCATCCGGCCGGTAGCCGACCTTCTTCATCATCGGCCAGGCGACGGTCCCCAGCGTGACCGTGGTGGCGACCCCCGAACCCGAGGGCCCGCCGAGCAGGAACGACGAAAGGACCACCGTTCGCCCGGCGCTCTGCGGCTTGCCGCCCGTCGCGGCGAAGGAGAAATCCACGAAGAACTTGCCAGCACCCGAGGCCTGCAGGATCGCGCCATAGATGGTGAACAGCACGATCAGCGACGCCGAGACATCGACCGCCGTGCCGAAGATGCCCTCGAGCGTGATGGTCAGATGCGGGATCAGCCGTTCCGCGTCATAGCCCTGGTGACGCCAGGGCGGCTCCAGAAAATTGCCGAAGAAGGCGTAGAGCAGGAAAGCGATGGCGACCGCGGGCATGATCCAGCCCGTCGCGCGGCGTGTCACCTCCAGCACCAGCGCGATCAGCATCCAGCCGACCACAAGGTCCATCGGATCGGGGAAGATGATGCGGTCCTGTAAATCGTCGCCGCCGCTGATCAGGTACCAGATGACGTAGATGCCCGCCGCGATCAGCGCCGCATCCCAGATCATCAGCCGGTGCCGGAAACGCCGCGCCACCGGGAACAGCGCAAAGCCCAGCACCATCGCGAAGCCGACATGCACGAAGCGCAGCGTCGTGGTCGGCACGATGTCCCACGCCGCCCACAGATGGAACAGCGACATCGCCAGCGCGACCGCCACCGCTGCATGGCCGAGCAAGCCGGGCAGGCGGTTCTGCGCGCCCTCCTCCTGCTCGATCAGCGCCTCGACCCGACGGGCCGTGTCGTCATCGAGCGCACCCTTCGGCACCTCGGGCGGTAGAGCGGTGCTGGACACGCGGGCGGGCTTCCTAGGCTGGCTGTGGGGCCGGTGGTGCTGCGGAGAGGGCGCCGCCCTCCCCGAACCCCACCCGCCAGGAGGCTTAGCCTCCTGGACCTCGATCAGTTTTCTGGCGCGCAGCGGGAGGGGGCATGGCCCCCTCCCGCTGCGTG
>JBIIRI010000110.1:0-11836 GCA_044341625.1 Roseomonas sp. | reverse complement strand
CTGCTCGTGCGACGCGCCATCGCCTCGCCAGACCTTCGTGCGCAGGCCACGACCCCAGGCAGCGTCACACTCATCACCGCACCGGGGGCGGAGTGGGTCACACCGCTCGGCGATGCATGGCGCATCGAGGCGTGGCGAGCGCACCGCTACGCGGGCAGCAATGGCGGGATGACTTCCCGCTCCCCCTCGAGTGCGGCCCGCACCGCGCCCTGCCGCGCCCTGCTGCCACTTCGCACGCCACAGCAAGCGGACGAGCTTCTTGGCCAAGCCCGCCGGGCCATGTCGCGGGGCGAGGCCGTGGTCGGGTTCGACGAGCCCGGCGCCCGCATGCCGGACGCCCTCGTCGCCGCAGCCGATCTGCGCCTCACGATCCCGCACCCCGACGGGAGCGTTCTCACCGAGACGGCCGGCCTCCTGGCCGGCGCGCCAGCGAAGGCGGCGTTTCCCGACGACCTCGCACGCCACGTCGCGGCTGCGGATCTTTGGCTCGCGCGGCGCCCCGGGCAGACCGCCGACGAATGGCTCGCGCGTCTGCGGGCGATGGCGGAGCGCCGGTCTACCATGCGCTCTGTCGCGGATGCGCCGAGGCTCGAGGACCTCGGCGGCATGCCCGACGCGGTGGCCGCAGGTCTGGCGATCGTCCGCGACCTGCACGACTACCGTGCCGGTCGCATTCCGTGGTCCCAGGTGGCGCCTGGCTTGCTCCTGCACGGCCCGCCCGGCACCGGCAAAAATCTTTTTGCTCGCGCCCTGGCGCGTAGCGCCGCAGTGCCGCTCCTGACCGGCTCACTTGCCGAATGGCAGGCATCGCGAACCGGGCACCTCGGCGATCTGCTGGCGGCGATGCGCGGGCGCTTCGCGGAGGCGCGAGCCGTCGCGCCCGCTATCCTCTTCATCGACGAGATCGACGCATTCGGAGATCGCGCGACTTTCTCCAGTCAGCATCGCGACTATTCGACCCAGGTCGTGAACGCCCTGCTTGAGCTTCTCGACGGCGTCACCGGTCGGCCCGGGGTCGTGGTGCTGGGCGCCTGCAACAACGTCGGGAACCTCGACCCGGCGATCCGCCGCAGTGGTCGGCTCGACCGCAGCATTGAGGTGCCGCTACCCGATGCCGAGGGGTTGGTGGCGATCCTTCGTCACCACCTCGGCGGCGATCTGCCAGAGGTAGATCTGGCGGCTCTCGCACTTCCGCTCCTCGGCGCGACCGGGGCCGACGTCGCACGGCTGGTGCGCGATGCCCGGCGACACGCACGGATCGCGAACCGTCCGTTGGAACTCGCGGATCTGCACGCAGCCCTCGGCATGTCAGCGGATCCGCACACGTCGGCCTATCGGCGCCTGCTCGCAGTGCATGAGGCCGGCCACGCGGTGGTCGGCGTGCTCCACGCGCCCGGCTCGCTGATCGCAGTGACGTTGCGCGCGACGGGGCCGCGGGCGGCGGCGACCCACTGGCAGCCCGAGAGCGAGCGCGCGCTCACCCGGGCCGAGATCGATGCGCTCCTTCAGCGCCTGCTGGCCGGGCGGGCGGCAGAGGCGATCCTCCTTGGTTCCGTATCGGCCGGCGCAGGCGGGGCGGCGGAGTCGGACCTTGCACGGGCCACGCAGCTCGCCGCCGCGGCCGTGGGCGCGTTGGGACTGGGCGACAGCCTCGTCTGGACCGGCCTGCCGGAACCCAACGACGTGCCCGACGCACTCGTACGCCAGCCGGTACTGGCCCAGGCGGTCGCGGCGCAACTCGATGCTGCCGATGCGACTGCGCGGGCGCTGGTTGTGAAGCATCGGCCGGCGGTCGAGGCGGTCGCTGAACAGTTGCTGACGAAGGGCAGTCTCAGCGGCCCGGAGGTGACCGAAATCCTCGCGGCAAACCCACCGGCAGAGGCCACGCCGTGACGACGCTGCTGCGGGGCGAGCGGGCCGGCGGCTGGCTGGTATTCACCGACCAGGACGGGCTGCGCCACGCGGTGCGGCTGACGGCGGTCCTGGCCCTGTCGGACACCGATCCGGCCCAGGACAGCACGCTGGTCCAACTGGCGGGTCAGCGCAGCGTCGTCGTCGCGGTGTCGCTGGAGGAGGCCCTCGGGTGGCTGCAGGCTGATCTGGGCCGGCCGTGAGGATAGGCCTGCCATGTGCACACGAAGGTGCCTTCGTGTGCACATGGCGTCGCCGCAGCGCCGGGAGGCACGGACGTTCATCTCCTGTTTACCCAAAGCAATGAAACGCGGGGGTTTTGGCAAAGGAACGCGACCTAAAAGCAAAGGAACGCGTCCAAAAAGCAAAGGAACGCGACCTAAGCGCGGTTAACGGAACATGACCGGCGCCCACGGCCCGCGCGGCCGCTCCGCGGCAATGAAACGCGCAATCGCGGCGCAAAGGAACGCGCCACACGGAAGCAATGACACACGCCGCCGGGGCGCTTTGCGCCGGCAATGGAACGTGACAGGTGCGGGGGGTCATTCAGCGTGGCAACGCACGCCCAATTGTCGTCCCCGTACAGCGCCGCCTGCACGACAGTGCCGCGAGATGCGGTCACGCGGGCGGCCCGAAAAATACGCGCATTTTTGCGCGGCAAGGTCGACAGCAGCCCGCAAAAGCAAAGAAACGCCACCACGCAACGCAAAGACACACTGCGCCGCAAAGCAAAGAAACGCTCCACAACGAGCGTCTGCGCAAAGCAATGGAACGTAACAGGTTCGGGGGGTAAGCGTCATTAACCGCAGCAGCGCCAATTGCAGCGATCCACCCCCGGCCGATTGCACGCCCCAGACCCGGTCTCCTGTATCAGCCCGGATGACCCGCTGGGCCTCTGTTACCCCGCCAACCGGGCCGGTATCTGGCCTGCATCAGCGGCGCCCCCACCCCGCGCAGGCTGGCTCCACCCGGGAACAGGCGGATGGCCCTGACAGGCGAGATGATCCGAGCGGCGCGAGCGCTGCTCGGCTGGACACAGGACCGGCTCGGCCTAGAGGCGGGCCTCGTGCGCAACACCGTCGTCACTCTCGAGGCCGGCCGTGTGCCGGTCTCGCCCGACAGCGAACAGCGCATCCTGCGCGCCCTCGAACGGGCGGGGATCCGCTTCACGGAACGAGTGGAGGCGGGCCACCTGGTGCAGGGTATCGAACTCCGGCGCCCGCTGCCCCGATCCGCCCCGCCGCGGGGCTGATCACGTCGCCACTTGGGCATTATGCCCAAGTTTGTGGCGAGGCACTGACACCGCGGAATCTCCGGGTAGGCCATGCCTGCCCAACGCAAGCCTCCCCGCCCGCCCGCCGCCGTCCCCGCCACGGCGATCGACATCCACCTTCATGATGCGCGCCCCACGACGCCGCCCGACGGCGTCTCGGTCGAACTGTCGAACCTTGTCGGCGCGCTCGCCCGGCACGCCGCGCGAAGCCTCTGGGCCGTGCAGGCCGCAGCGTCTCGCGACGGCCCACCGCCCGACGGCGCCTGAGAACCATGCGCGACCGCCAGCCCATGGCCAGCGCTTCGCGCATCCGCACCCCAACTCACCCGACCGCAGGAGCCTGTGATGAGAACCGTCATCTATACCCGGTACTCGGCAGACATCATGTCGCCCCAGTCCAACACGGATCAGGAGCGTATCTGTCGCGCCCGGGCGGAGCGTGAGGGATGGACCGTCGTCGAGGTCGTCCACGACCGGGCCATCTCAGGCGCCAATCTGCACCGCCCAGGCTACCAGGCCCTCCTACAGGCGATGCGCGCCGGCCGTGTCGAGGTTGTCCTCGCGGAGAGCCTCGACCGCATCAGCCGCGACCAGGAACATGTCGCGGCGTTCTACAAGCAGGCGCAATTCTCCGGGGTGAGGGTGGTTACCCTCACCGAGGGCGAGGTGACCGAACTCCACGTCGGCCTCAGGGGGACGATGGGCGCGCTGTTTCTCAAGGATCTCGCCGACAAGACCAGGCGGGGCATGCAGGGCGTGATCCTGAGCGGCCGCAGCGCCGGATCCGTGACCTATGGTTACCGCGTGCGGCGCGAGCTCGACGCGGACGGCGAGCCAAAGCGTGGGCTCAGGGACGTCGACCCCGTCCACGCACCGATCGTCCGGCGGATCTACGTCGAGTACGCCGGCGGCCGCAGCCCGCGGGCCATCGCCAAGAGCCTGAACGAGGAGCGCATCCCCGGCCCGGCCGGTGGCCCGTGGTTCGCCAGCACGATCCTCGGCCGTGCCGGGCGCGGCGACGGCATTCTGCGCAACCCGATCTATGTCGGCCGCCGCGTCTGGAACAAGAAAAGGAACTTTAAAGAGCCGACGACCGGCAGGACGGTCCGACGCCGCAATGAGCCAACCGCCTACGTCACGCAGGACGTGCCCGAGTTGCGGATTGTCGACGACGAACTCTGGGGCCGCGTGCAGGCCCGGCTGGTGGCCGAGGCGGCGCGGCCAACCCAGGACGCGGCCAAGCCCTCGGCATTCTGGGAGGCGCGCCGACCTCAGCATCTCCTCACGGGGAAGGTCACCTGCGGCGTTTGTGGCGGCCTCTACTACGCACGGGGGCGGGACTATCTGAGCTGCCACAACGCACGGCGCGATCAGTGTCGGAACAGAGCGAGTGTGCGACGCGCTCCACTCGAGGCCCGTGTTATGGAGGCACTCGGCCGCCAGCTCATGCACCCGGATCTGCTGCGCCAGTTCATCAGCGACTTCACTCGCGAGTGGAACCGGCTGGCAGCAGAGGCGGGGCAGGCGCAGAGCACCCAGCGGCAGGCCCTCGAGGCCGTGGAGCGGCAGATCGCCAACCTGGTCGATGCGATTGCCGAGGGCCTCCGCGCCCCGGGCCTGCAGGCCAAGCTCGACGGACTGGAAGCCCAGCGGGTGACGCTGACAGCCGAACTCACGAAGAGGCCTGCGAACCTGCCCGCGCTGCATCCGAACCTGGCCGACGTCTACCGCGAGCGTGTCGCCCGTCTGGAACAAGCACTGGCTGACCGGGATGCCCCGGAAGCCCTGGAGGCGGCTCGCGCCCTCATCGACCGCGTCATCGTCTCCCCGCCGAGCGATCCCGGCAGCCCGCCCGGGATCGAACTCGTCGGCCAACTCCAGGCCATGCTGTGCGCGGGCGGGGCTGACATCGGCACGAAAGATCGACGGTCAGCCAACGCCGTGCTTAGTTTGTTCGACAGTGCGGTTAAGGCGGGCCCGGGAGGGCAGCGCCCTCCCTGCGTCACGCCTCACGCCGCCGGCGCGCGGCGCGTGCCGCCGCGCAGCAGCAGCGTCGTCACGATCACCACATTCGCCGCATTCCACGCGACGCCGTTCATGAAGGCGGCGGCGTAGCTGCCCGTCAGGTCGAAGATCAGCCCCGACACCCAGCCGCCGCCCGCCATGCCGATCAGCGTGGCGAACAGCACGATGCCGACCCGCGTGCCGACCTCCTTCGCCGGGAAATGCTCGCGCACGATCACCGCATAGGCCGGCACGATGCCGCCCTGCATCAGCCCGAACAGTGCCGACAGCACGTAAAGCGACGCCATGTCGTCGAAGAACAGGAACAGCGACAGCGCCGCACCCTGCGCCACCGCGCCCAGCAGCAGCGTCCGCAAGCCCCCGATCCGGTCGGCGATGAAGCCCGAGACGATGCGGGAGACGATGCCGAAGGCGAGCATGACGGACAGCATCTCCGCCCCCCGCGCCACGCCGTAGCCGAGGTCGCCGCAATAGGCGACGATATGCACCTGCGGCATCGCCATCGCGACGCAACAGGCCACCCCCGCGACGCAGAGCACCGCCGTAAGCCCGTTGCGCGACAGGCCGAGCGGGCGTTCCTGCCCCGCATCGCCCGCCGCCACCGCCCCGCCCCGGCTGCCCGGCGCCCGTGCGCGCAGCAGCAGCGCCAGCGGCAGCATCGTCACCAGGCAGACGATGCCGATCACCACATGCGCGGTGCGCCAGCCATGGGCTGCAATCAGCGCGGTCAGCACCGGCGGCCACACCGCCCCCGCCAGGTAGTTGCCCGATGCCGCGAGCGCGACCGCGATGCCGCGCCGCCGGCGGAACCACAGCGAGGCATCCGCCATCAGCGGCCCGAAGGCCGCCGCCGCGCCCAGCATCCCGATCAGCACGCCCTGCGCCAGCGCATAGACCGCAAGGCTCGGCGCCATTCCCGCCACGACATAGCCGGCCGACAGCGCCAGCGTGGCGCCGAGCAGCGGCTTCATCACGCCGAAGCGGTCCGCGAGCCTGCCCATCAGGATCCCGCCCGCGCCGAAGCCGAGCATCGTCAGCGTGTAGGGCAGGGACGCGCCGGCGCGCGACACGCCGAATTCCGCCTGCACATGCGGCAGCGCGACAACGACGGACCACATGCCGACGCCGCCCAGCGTCGCCAGCGCCACGATCGCCGCCAGCCGGATCCAGGCCGTGCGGCTATCGATCAGGTGGTCGTGGTTCACGATGCGGGGCCGAACACGGCGGTCACGATGCAGGTTCAAGCACGGCGTTCACGCCGTGGGGCCGAAGGTCACGAAGGCCGAAAGCGGCTCCCGCTCCGACTCCAGCCGGTTGGTCGGCTCCGCCGGATCGGCGAAGCCGAGCGACATGCCGCAGACCAGTGCCTCGGTCTCCGGGATGCCGAGATGGGCGCGGACGATGTCGTGGTGGTCGCAGAAGGCGGCCTGCGCGCAGGTGTGGAGGCCGTGCCCGCGCGCCGCCAGCATCACGTTCTGCAGGAACATGCCCATGTCGAGCCAGGATCCCTGTTCCAGGTCGCGATCCAGCGTGAAGAACAGCCCGACGGGCGCGCCGAAGAAGTCGAAGTTGCGCCCCCGCTGGGCATGGCCCGCTGCCTGGTCGCCGCGCGCGACGCCGGCCAGGGCATAGAGCGCCCAGCCCACTTTCCGCCGCCGGCCGAGATAGGGCTCCCGCCAGTTACGGGGATAGTATTCGTATTCGCGCGGCACCGTGGCGCCGGCATCATGCGCGGCGCGTAGCGCGGCCGAAAGCCGCGCCTTCTCCGCGCCCAGGGTCACGCGGACCTTCCAGGGCTGGATGTTGGACCCCGATGGCGCGCGCGCCGCGGCGGCCAGGATCGCGTCCAGGGTGGAGCGGGGGATCGGGGTAGGCAGGAAGCCGCGCATCGACCGGCGCGTGGCCATCGCTTCCAGCACATCCATGCCCCGCCCCCTTCATCCGTCAGGGCGGAGTGTGGCCCGCCCCCGGCATCGGCGCCAGGGCGGGGGGGCGTGGTTCAGTGGATGGATTTCCCTTGTGGGTTGCAATGAGATGAGCGCATTACACGCTATGCGTTTGTTTCTTGGCGCCCTGCCGCTGGCCGGCACCGTGCTGCTGGCCCTGCCCGCTTTGGCCCCCTCGGCCTGGGCGCAGGCGCCGGATGCGCGGCCGCAGGGCGGGGCGGTGGTGGCCGGCCAGGCCAGCATCACCCAGACGCCGCAGCGCACCCAGGTCGAGCAATCCAGCCAGCGCGCTGTGATCGAATGGCGCGGCTTCGACATCGGCGCGAACCACCATGTCGATATCCGCCAGCCCGATGCCGCCGCCTGGTCGCTGCAGCGCGTGACGGGCCCCGACCCCTCCGCCATCGCCGGCCGGCTGACCTCCAATGGTGGGGTCGTGATCGTCAACCCGGCCGGCATCGTCTTCCACCAGGGCGCGCAGGTGGATGTGGCGGGGCTGATCGCCACGGCCTCCGACACCACCAACCAGGCTTTCATGGCTGGCCGCATGGTCTTCGACGGCGCCCCGCGCCCGGGCGCGCGGGTGGAGAACCAGGGCACCATCACGCTCCGCGACCAGGGCCTTGCCGCGCTGGTCGGGCCGGTCGCGGCGAATAGCGGCACGATTCGCGCGCGGATGGGCCGGGTTGCCATTGCGGGGGCGGAGGCGGTGACGATCGACCTCGCGGGCGACGGGCTGCTGAGCTTCGACGTCACGCGCCAGGTCGCGGGCGGCGCGCTCGCGACCAACAGCGGCACCATCGCGGCGGAGGGCGGGCATGTGCTGCTGACGGCGCAGGCTGCCTCCGGCCTGGTCGAATCGGTGGTCGAGGCGGGCGGGCGCATCGCCGCGCGCGACATCGCCGCTCATGCGCCGGGCGGCGAGGTGCGCGTGCCCGCGGGCGCGGTGCTGGATGCCTCCCGTCCGGCGGGCGGCGGGCGCGTGACGGTTGGCGCCGCGCCCGGCAGCGCCATTCGCGCGCCGCATGGGCTCGCCGCGCGCACGACCGTCGAGTCCGGCGCGACGCTCCGCGCCGATGCGACGGAGGCCGGTGCGGGCGGCACTGTCATCGTCCATTCCGCGCAGCGCACGCGCATGTCCGGCGGTATCTCCGCCCGCGGCGCGGGCGGCGGGCCGGGGGGACAGGTGGAGGTCTCCTCGCGCGGCACCGTGCGGCTCGATGGCTGGGTCACGGTCGGGCAGGGCGGCAGCGTGCTGATCGACCCGGAGGAGGTCCGGATCGTCGAGACGCCCGATGGCGATTCGGACATCGCCGTCGCCATCGTGAACGAGACCGAGGGCGATTTCGTCGTCGAGGCTGCGCGCAGCATCCACGTGCTGGCGGAAGTGGACCGCAGCGCCGGCCCGCTCACGCTGCGGACCACGAATGACAGCGCGGCGCCGGGCGACGGCATCGCGATCGAGGCGCCGCTGCGCGTCCTTGGCGACCTGCGGCTGCTGACCGCGGGCGACATCACCCAGGCCGATGGCGCCCGCATCGCGGCCGGCACGCTGTTTGCCGAAAGCCGCGCCGGCGCCGTCCGGCTCGACGCCAGCGACAATGCCATCGGTGCGCTGGATGGCGGCGGCGCGGCGGGGCATTTCTCGGTCACGTCGTCCCGGCGGCTCGCGGTGGATGCGCCGCTCGGCGCTGCCAGCATCGCGCTGACCAGCGCGGAAGGCCTTGCGATCTTCGCGCCACTCACCGCGACGGGCGACGTCACGCTGGTTGCGACGGGCGCGGAGGGGATCGTCCAGGCCGCCTCCGGTGCCGGCATCGCCGCCGCGCAGCTCCGCGCCGAGGCGCCGATTGGCCCGGTCAGCCTGGATGGCGCGGGCAACCGCGTCGCGACGCTCGGCGACAGCCAGGCCGGCGGGGGCTTTACGCTGCGGAATGCCGGGGCGCTCGACGTCGCGGGCAATGTGAACGCCGCGGGCACCGCGTTGAGTCTCACGGCCGAGACCGGCGATCTGACGCAGCAGGCGGAAACGCGGCTGGTCGCCGCGCGGCTGGCCGTCGCCGCGCCGGCCGGCGGCGTGCGGCTGGATGCGGCGGGCAATGCGATCGACCGCGTCTCCGGCACAGCGCGCGACGGCATCGCCATCCGCACCGCTGGCGCGCTGACGCTGGAGGGCACGGGGCTCCACGCGGCCAGCGTCACGCTCGGCGCCCAGGGCGATATCGGGCAGGAGACGGATGCGCTGGTCGTCACGGGGCTGCTGCGCGCGCGTTCCGAGGACGGCGCGGTGCGGCTGCAGGATCCGCTGAACCGGATCGGCGCGCTGGGCGACAGCGCCGCCGCGACGGAGCTGATGCTCGGCACCGAGGGCGCGTTGCGCGTCACCGGCGCGGTCGCCGCGCCCCTGGTCGCGCTGACTGCGGCCGAGGGCATTTCGCAGGATGGCGGCACGATCCGCGCCGATGTGCTGCGCGCCATCGCGCTGACTGGTGCGGTCGCGCTTGATGGTCCTGGCAACGCCATCGGCGCGCTCGGCGATTCGGGCGGCGCGACGGGCTTCGCGCTCGCCACCACCGGCGCGCTGCGGGCGGCAGGCGATGTCACGAGCGGCGGCGCGCTGTCGCTGCGCGCCGATTCGTTGGCGCTGAAAGGCGCGCTGCGCGGCGCCTCCGTGCAACTCACCGCCACGCAAGGTGATATCGCGCAATCCGGCGGCGCCATCACCGCCACCACGCTGCGCGCCGAGGCGGCGGGGGAGGTGCGGCTCGACGCCGCGGGCAACGCCATCGCCGCGATCTCCGGCCGCGCCGGGACGGTGTTTCGCGTGCGGAGTTCCTCGGCGCTCATGGCCGACGATATCGGCGCGGAGGCGGTGGCGCTGGTCGCCGGCGGCCCGATCACCCAGCCCGCCACGGGCCATGGCATCACGGCCGGGCTGCTGACGGCGGCGGCGGAGGGCGCGGTCGAATTGCTCGCCCCGGCCAACGCCATCGCCGCGCTCGGCCCCGTCGCGACGCCCGAGGGGCTCGTGCTGCGTGGCGGCGTTGCGCTGGAGCTGACGGCGCCGCTCGACCTCCCGCTGCTCGATCTCGACCTCGGCGGTGCGCTGACCCAGCGCAGCGGGGCCACGGTCGCGGCGGGCCTCCTGCGGCTCGATGTGCTGGGCGATGCGCGGCTCGACCAGCCCGGCAACCGCCTGCCGCGCGTGGCGCTGGCCGTGGCGACGGGCGACCTGACCCTCGTGACCGAGGGCAGCCTCGGCCTTGAGGGGCTGGTGCGGGCCGGCGGAGAGCTGCGGCTCGCGGCCTCCGATTCGATCGTGCAGACGGCGGGGCGGATCGAGGCGCCGGTGCTGGTCGCCACCGCGACGGGGGGAAATGTGTTGCTGGAGCTGCCAGAGAACCTGGTCGATGCCGCTGGCGGCAATGCGGCGGGGTCCTGGCGGCTGCGGAACGCGGCCACCGGTACGCTCGAGCTTGCGGTGCTGATCGCCGCGCCGGATGTCGGCCTGACCCTGGCTGGCGGGCTGGCGCAGGGACAGGGCGCGTTGCGCGCGGATGTGCTGACGCTGGATGTCGCCGGCAGCGTCGTGCTGGATGGGGACGGGCATCGCGTCGCCGCGCTGTCGGGGCGGGCCGGGTCGGTGCGGCTGGATGCGGGCGGGCCGCTCGATGTCACCGGCGCGCTGGCGAGCGGCGGCGAATTGGCCTTGGCGGCGGACCGCATCGGCCTGCACGCCCCTGCCTCCGCCACCCAGGTCCTGCTGGTCGCCCGCGACGGCGATGTGACCCAGGCCGCGACGGGTGCGGGGCTCCGTGTCACGGGGGGCCTCGAAGTCTATGCGTCCGGCGCGGTCGCGCTGGCGGGGGCGGACAACCAGGTGGCCCGGCTGGCGGGCGGCTCGGCGGAAGGCGGCTTCGTGCTGGCCACGGCCGGCGCGCTGACGGTGCGGGGCGATGTGGCGGGCGAGACGGTGGTGCTGCGCGCGGGTGGGGTGCTGACGCTGGATGGCGCGACCTTCGCCGCCGGCCGTGCGGTGCTGATCGCCGCCCCGTCCGGGATCGCGGCGGGGGACGGGTCGAGGCTGGAAGCGCGCGATCCGGCGCGGCTGCCGGTGCTCATCCTCGACAGCCGCGCTTCGGGGCTGGTCGCGATTCCGGATTTCGTGGAGCCCGATCTGCCCGGCCGGGCCGCGGCGGTGCAGCCGACGCAGCTTGTGCAGTTCGGTGCCGCCCGGAACGTCGGCGCCGGCGGTGTTGTCTTCGACATCGCGGCGGGCGGCGCGCCGGTCTTCCTGTTGGTGGATGCTGGCCCCGTGCTGGGCGCGCTGGAGGCCGGGCGGCTCGGCGTGCTGGGGCTTGGCGGGACGGCCTTCCTCGTCGGCGCGCTGGGCGGCGTGGGGGGCGAACCGGCCGCGACGCTGGCCAGCGCGGCCGGCGCGCCGGAGAGCTATCGCTTCAACAACTGCCCGATAGGCCTCGCCAATTGCGGCGCGCCGCCGCCCAACGGCGGCGGCACGGGCGGCGGCGCGGGTGGTGGCGGTGGTGATGGAAGCGGCGGCGGCACGGGCGGCGGCGGCGCCGGTGGTGGTGGTGGTGGTGGTGATGGAAGCGGCGGCGGCACGGGCGGTGGTGGCACGGGCGGCGGTGGTGGTGGCGGTGATGGAAGCGGCGGCGGCACG
>JBIIRI010000109.1:0-11848 GCA_044341625.1 Roseomonas sp. | reverse complement strand
TTCTTCTCGTGGATCCAGGAATGCAGGCCGATCTCGTGTCCGTCCTGCGCCACCGCGCGCACCTCATCCTCATGCAGCAAGGCGGAAACGCCGGGGTAGAAGAAGGTCGCGGGGATGGAGTGCCGCGCCAGAAGCGCGCGGATGCGCGGTACGCCCTGGCGCGAGCCGTACTGGCCCTGGCTGATCCGCATCGGGCTGGGATCGCCGTCGCGCAGCGGGATGGTTTCGTGATCCGCGTCGAAGGAGAGCGTGACGGCGCAGCGAGCGCCATTGGGCCAATGGGTCGGCTTGAGGCTACGGCCCGCCCGGGCGCGCTCGACCATACCGCGCCAGGTAGGCTCGGGCCATTCCCAGGGGCGGATCGGGTCAGACATGATACTGGAATCCATCCACCACGAAATGCTGGCCTGTGATGAAGCAGGGCTCGGAGGTCGCAAGGAACAGCACGACCTGCGCCACGTCATCGACCGAACCAACCCGGCCCAGCGCGATCCCCTCGCGCGCCAGCGCATCCCCGCGCTGGATGATGACGGGATTCTTCGCCAGCTCCGTCTTGATCAGACCCGGACAGATGGCATTGACCAGGATGTTCGGCCCGAGTTCCTTCGCCAGCGCGCGCGTCATGCCGAGGATACCGGCCTTGGCGCTGGCATAGGCGAAGCGGCTGACCGCGGCCGTGACGCCACCCGACAGCGCGTTGAGCGACGACATCGACGCGATGCGCCCGCCGCCCTGGGCGCGCATCTGGGGCACGACGGCCTGGATGTAGTTGAAGCAGCTCTTGAGGTTCAGGGCGATGCTGCCGTCGAACTCCGCCTCGGTGATCTCCATGATCCCCTTGGGCTGTGCGCGGCCGGCATTGTTCAGCAGGAAATCCACGCGGCCGAACTGCGCGACCACCTGCCCCACCACCTGCTTCGCGCGGGCGTGATCGGCGACATCGGCCTCGATGCACAGGACGCGGCGACCCAGCCCGCGGATCTCCCCGGCCGTGATCTCCATCTCCGGCACCAGGATATCGACGAGAGCGATATCGAACCCGGCCCGCGCCAGGGCACGCGCGCATCCCCGTCCGATTCCCCGCCCGCCGCCTGTGACGATCGCGACCCGCGACCCCGCTTCGATCTCTGCCATAGGCTCATGAGAGTGATCTTGAGGCTGTCCGGCAATATGGATTACGTTCATCTATATGAACTCCGAGGTCAAATCGGCCGTCCGCACGCTGGAGATCCTCGAACTCCTCGGCGCCGCGGTGGAGCCCGTTTCGCTCAAGGAAATCGCGGTCACGCTCGGCTATCCGAAGAGCAGCGCGCATGCCCTGACGCAGACCCTCGTGGGACGCGGGTATGTGCTGCAGGAGGGAGAGCGTTACGTCATCTGCGACACCATCCGGCCGGGCTTCACCGGCCAGTCCCGCCACGCCGCGCTGGTGCGGCTCGCGCAGCCCTTGATGGACGAGTTGCGGCGGCGGGTCGGGGAAACGGTGCTGCTCGGCGTGCTCACGCCCCGCGGCGATGTGCGCACGCTCGCCAAGAGCGTCAGCGACAATCCGGTCCGCTTCGACAAGGATCTGGAGCGGACCAGTGTCGCGCATTGCAGCGCGATGGGGCGGGTGCTGCTGGCCTTTTCCGACGACAAGGCGCGGGAGACGCATCTTGCCCGGACCCCCTTGGCCGCCTGCACGCCCCGGACCGTGACGGACCAGAAGCGCCTGCACGCCATCCTGCGGCAAGTGCGCGCGGGCGGCATCGCCTTCAGCGAAGATGAGCACGTCCTCGGCTCGACCGGCATCGCCGCGCCGGTCTTCGACCGGAACGCGCGGATCGTCGCGGCGCTCGATATCGGGGCGATCACCGCGCGCTTTCGCGCCGGCAAGGACCAGATGATCGTAGCCCTGCGCGAAGCCGCCGCGAATCTCAGCCGGCGGATCGGCCAAATCTAGGCACCGCCCTTCGGCTCAGGCGTGATGGCAGGCGACCAGCGTGCCATCCGCCTGCGCTGCAAGCGCAGGGCGTTCGCGACGGCACGGTTCGGTGGCCTGCGGGCAGCGCGGATGGAAGGCGCAGCCGGAGGGTGGCGAGAGCGGCGATGGCAACTCGCCGCGGATCGGCCGGAAGGTCACCCCGGCATTCCCGCCCAGCGCCAGCTTCGGCACGCTGTCGAGCAGCCCCTGGGTATAGGGATGGCGCGGCAGGGCGTAGACCTTCGCCGCCTCCCCCATCTCCACGATGCGACCCAGATACATGATGGCCACGCGGTCGCTCACATGGCGCACCACCGCCAGGTCGTGGCTGATGAACAGGCTGGTCAGCCCAAGCTCGCGCCGAAGGTCCAGGAACAGGTTCAGGATCTGCGCCTGGATCGACACATCGAGCGAGGCGACGGGCTCGTCGCAGACCAGCACCTCCGGCCGCATCGCAAGCGCCCGCGCGATCGCCACGCGCTGGCGCTGCCCGCCCGAGAATTGGTGCGGGAAGCGCGCGGCATAGGCGGGGTCGAGGCCGACCTTCGCCAGCCACCCGCCGGCGAAACCCGCGGCCTGTCCCCTTGGGACCAGCCCATGCGTCACCGGCCCCTCCGCGATCGTCTCGCCGATCCGCATGCGGGGATTGAGCGACGCGAAGGGATCCTGGAACACGGTCTGGATACGCGTGGTGGTCTTGTGCCCGCCCCGCATCGGCGCGGCGCCGTCCAGCAGCACGCGCCCCTCGGTCGGCGGCAGGATGCCGGCCAGCATGCGCCCCAAGGTCGATTTGCCGCAGCCTGATTCGCCCACCAAACCAAGCGTCTCACCCCGCCGCACCGCGAGCGACACATCCGTCACCGCCTGCACCGCGCGCCGGTCCGCCTTCGCCCCCAGTGCCGCCGCGATGCGATCGCCCAGCGTGAGGCGCGGCGCGAAGCGGCGCGTGACGTTCTCGGCCACCAGGATAGGCGTCACGCGACCACCTCCAAGGGATGGTGGCACAGCGCGCCATGCTGTGCATCGCCGACCAGCGGTGGGTCGGTACGGCAGGCCTCGCTCATCCGCGGGCAGCGCGGCGCGAAGGGGCAGCCCGACGGCAGCGCGAGCAGCGATGGCGTGCTGCCGGGGATCTGCGCCAGCTTCTCGCCAGGCGTCGCAAGCGCAGGCAGGCTGTCCAGCAGGCCCCGCGTATAGGGATGGATGGGGGCGCGCAGGACATCGGCCACCGCGCCGCGCTCCACGATCCGGCCGGCGTACATGACCATGACCCGATCGGCGAGGGAGGAGACGGTCGCCAGGTCGTGGCTGATCCAGATCAGCGCTGTGCCGCTGTCCTTCGCCAGCGCCTTCATCTCCGCCAGGATCTGCGCCTGGATCGAGACGTCGAGCGCGGTGGTCGGCTCGTCGGCGATGATCAGTTCTGGTTCGTGCAGCAGGGCGATGGCGATGGCCACGCGCTGGCGCATGCCACCCGAGAATTCATGCGGATAGGCGTCAAGCCGCGCCACCGCATCGGGGATACCCACCCGCGTGAGGCTGCGCGCCGCTAGCGCCCGCGCCGCACCAGCGCCGCCGCCGCCATGCGCCTGGACGGCCATGGTCATCTGCTGGCCGATGGTGAGCACCGGGTTCAGCGTCGCGGCCGGGTCCTGGAAGATCATCGCGATGCGCTTGCCGCGCAGCGCGCGCATCTGGGCCTGTGGTAACCCGACAAGCTCCTGCCCGTCGAAGCGGATGGACGACCCCGCCGCGATACGCCCGGGCGGGTCCACCAGCCCGATCAGCGAGAAGCCGGTGACCGACTTGCCCGACCCGCTCTCACCCACCAGGCCAAGGATCTCCCCGCGCTCCAGCGTGAAGGACACGCCGTTGACCGCCTTCAGCACGCCCGCGCGCGTATGGAAGTGGGTCTGAAGGTCGCGGACCTCGAGCAGCCTGTCGGTCATCGGCGCAGCCGCGGGTTGAACTGGTCGCGCAGCTGGTCGCCGACGATGTTGATGGCGACGATCAGCACGATCAACGCGATACCCGGATAGACCGAGATCCAGGTCCGCCCGCTCATCATGTACTGGAAGCCGTTGGCGATCAGCATGCCAAGCGAGGGTTCGGTCGGCGGAAGCCCGAGGCCGAGGAAGGACAGCGTCGCCTCCAGCGAAATGGCGTTCGCCACCTGCACGGTGCCCACCACGATCAGCGGCGGCAGGCAGTTCGGCAGCAGATGCCGCACCACCACACGATGGCCCGGAAGCGGCGTGGCCCGCGCGGCCTCCACATAGTCCTTCTGCCGCTCGGCGGTGGCGGCGCCATAGGCGGTGCGGGCGAAGTAGGCATACTGCGCCGTCACCAGCGCGATGATCAGCGGCACCTTCCCCTGGCCCAGCACCGCCACCAGCACCAGAGCCAGCAGGATGGCCGGGAAGGACAACTGCAGGTCCACCACGCGCATGATCGCCTGCTCGATCCGGCCGCCGGCATTCGCCGCCAGGATGCCGAGTGTGGCGCCAAGCGTCATTGCCACCGCCCCCGCCGCGATGCCCATCTGCAGCGAGATCCGCAGGCCGTAGAGGATGGCAGAGAATAGGTCGCGCCCCTGCGCATCGGTCCCGAGCCAATGGACATAGCCGCCCGAACCCACGAAGCCCGGCGCGCGGCGCGCATCGCGCAGATTCAAATTCGCCAGGTCGTAGGGATCCTGAGGCGTGATCCAGGGCGCCAGCAGCGCGGCCGCAACCACCAGCAGGACCACGGCGAGCGCGACGACCGCGATCCAGCTCTCCCGATACTCGCGCCAGAACGCCACCATCAGACGCGCCCCCCGCGCCGAAGCCGCGGGTCGAGCAGCGCGTAGGTCAGGTCCACCACCAGGTTAATAGTCACGAACAGGAAGGCGACCAGCACCAGGTAGCCCACCATCACCGGACGATCGAGCGAGGTGATGGAATCGATGATCAGCTTGCCGACGCCCGGCCAGGAGAAGATCGTCTCCGTCACCACCGCGAAAGCCAGGGTCGATCCGAACTCCAGCCCGAACACGGTCACCAGCGGGATGGAAATCAGCCGCAGCACATGGCGACGCAGGATGGTGAACTCCGACAGCCCTGCGGCGCGGGCGAACTTCACCGTGTCGGACAGCATTACCTCTCGCGTGCCGGCGCGCGACAGGCGGATCATCATCGCCAGCTTGAACAGGCTGAGGTTCAGCGCGGGCAGCGCCAGGAACTGCAGCCCTTCCAGCGTCAGGAAGGACCAACCGACGCCGAACACCTCCACCGTCGGGCCGCGCTGGCCCGCCGGCAGCCAATCGAGGTTTACTGCGAAGGTCAGGATCAGAATCAGCCCGACCCAGAAGGTCGGCACCGAGAAGCCCAGCACCGAGGCCGCCATGATCCCCTTGGAAACCGGGCTGTCCGGCTTGTACCCGGCATAGATCCCCGCGGGGATTCCGATGAAGGCGCCGATCAGTACCGAGGCCAGCGCGAGTTCGAGCGTCGCCGGCAACCGGCTGAGCACGAGTTCGAGGACCGGGATGTTCAGCACGAAGCTGCGCCCCAGATCGCCCTGCACAAGGCGGCCGAGAAAAGCGAGGTATTGCTGCCACAGCGGCAGGTCGAGACCGTAGTGACGGATCGTCGCCGCACGGATGTCCTGCGTCGCGTCGGGGGAAATCAGCACGTCGATCGGATTGCCGATCGCGTAGACGCCGACGAAGACCAGCGCCGACATCGCCAGCATGACGAGCGAAGCCTGGATCAGACGCTGAATGACATAGCCGAGCATGCCCCGCAGTATCGGGGCATGGACAGCCGGCGCAAGCCGTCCTTAGCATGCCGACGCAAGGAACCTTCAGAAAGGGCCGTCCAGATGCATCAAGATTGCCGTCGCTTCATGTTGGCTGGCGCCGCAGTTGCGCTCATGGCCGGCACCGCGGGCGCGCAGACGCTCACCATGGGTGTCATCGCGGGTCCTGAGAGCATCGACCCGCACTTCACCGCCACGGGCACCCATTCTGAATCGCTCAAGCATGTCTTCGACACGCTGACGCATTCCGGCGACCGGCTGCAGGTGGAGCCCGGCCTCGCCGAATCCTGGCGTATCGTGAACCCTACGACGTGGGAGTTCCGCCTGCGCCGCGGCGTGAAGTTCCATGACGGATCGGACATGACGGCGGAAGACGTCGCGGCCTCCATCCGCCGCATGCAGACGCTGTCGGGCCCGAATCCGACTCGCATCTACGTCCGCCGCGTGCAGGAAGTGCGGATCGTGGACCCGCACACCATCCAGATCGTCACCGACGGCCCGGCGCCGACGCTGCCGAATGATTTCATCCGGCTTTTCGTCACCTCCGCCCGCGCCACCGCGGGTCTGACGCCAGAGAACTCCAACGAGGCCTTCAATTCCGGCCGCGCCGCGATCGGCACCGGCCCCTACCGCTTCGGGTCCTGGACACCGCGCGAGCAGTTCACCGTGGACCGCTTCGACGAGCATTGGAACGGTCGCCCCGCCTGGGCGCGGCATGTGCGGCGCGAGATCGCCAACCCCGCCGCGCGCGTCGCGCAGCTGCGCACCGGGCAGGTGGACATGATCGTCCGCGTCCCCGCCGCCGATGTCGCGACGCTGGAACGCGACCGCACCCTGTCCGTCATCAAGGCGGAGACCGTCTATGTCTTCAACCTCGCGCTCGACCAGCGCGAGACCACGCCGCAGGTGACGGCGCGCGACGGCTCCCGCCTCGCCGCCAACCCCTATCGCGATCCCCGCGTGCGGGAGGCGATAGACCTTGCGCTCGACAGGCGCGCGCTGGCGGAAGTGGCGATGGAGGGCCTCGGCACGCCGGTCAGCCAGATGGTCACGCCCGGCATCTTCGGCTTCAACCCGGCGCTGACGATTCCGACGCCGAATGTGCAGCGCGCCCGCCAGCTGCTGGGCGAAGCGGGCTACCCGAATGGCTTCCGCATGGTGCTGAACTTCAGCAACAACCGCCTGCCCGGCGATGCCGGCGTGGGTGCGGCGATGACGCAGATGCTGGCGCGTATCGGGCTTGAAGTGCAGGCGGCGGGCCAGCCGGCGGCGGTGATCTTCCCCGCGCGTGCGCGCGGCGAACTCTCCAACATCATGGCGGGCTGGGGCACACTGACCGGCGAAGCAAACTACTACTACGCTGCCAACGCGCATTCGAACAACGCGCAGCTGCGGCTCGGCGCCTTCAACTGGAACGGCTACGCCAACCCCGAGGTCGATCGCCTGATCCAGGCGGCGAATATCGAACTCGACGACCGCCGTCGCGAACAGCTGCTGCAGGAGATCGGCGCGAAGGTCACGGCCGATCGTGTGGTGATCCCGCTTGCCGCCGTGGGCTCCGCCTGGGCCATGCGGCGCGACCGCGTGACGCTGCGCGTCGGGCGCAGCGACGAGGAAACCTATGCCTGGGACGTGACGCCCGTCGCGGCCCGCTAACGAAGGGCGGAACAGAACCGGGGGGCCACCACGCCCCCCGGTCCCCGCGGAGGATGCCATGCGTATTGCCGAGATGAACTGGATGCAGGTGGAGGAGTACCTGCGCCACGACGACCGCTGCATCCTGCCCTTCGGCAGCACCGAACAGCACGCGCAGCTCTCGCTCTGCGTGGACGCGATCCTGGCCGAACGCGTCGCGGTCGAAGCGGCCGAGCCGCTCGGCGTGCCGGTCTATCCGGCGATGCCCTTCGGCCTCGCGCCCTATTTCGCCGAGTTTCCCGGCAGCATCAGCCTGCGCGTGGAGACGCTGCTGGCTGTCGCGCGCGACCTGATCGAGAGCGTGGCGCGCGCGGGCTTCCGCCGCATCCTCATCGTCAACGGGCATGGCGGCAATGCGCCGGTCGGCGCGCTAGCGCTCCAGATGATGACGGAGAACCCGAAGCTCTCGATCAAGTTCCACAACTGGTACAACCAGCCCCGCACCTGGGACGCGGCGATGGCCATCTCCCGCGGCGGCAGCCACGGCAACTGGATGGAGAATTTTCCCTGGACGCGCCTGGCCAATGCGCCCTCACCCGCCGGGTCGAAGCCTTCGGTGGACATGGCGCTGATGAAGGCCTCCCCGCCCGCCGCGGTGCGCGCGATGCTCGGCGACGGGTCCTTCGGCGATGCCTGGCGCAAGCCGGATGAGGACATGCTGCGACTGTGGGACACCGGCGTGGCCGAAACGCGCGCCGCACTCGAAGGGCCCTGGGCATGAGCGACCCCATCCTGATCTGGGGCGCGGGCGCCATTGGCGGGACGCTCGGCGCCTGGTGGGCGCGCGCGGGCCATGACGTTCTGCTGGTGGACACGGCGGCCGAGCATGTCGAGGCCTGCCGCAACAAGGGCCTCGAGATCTTCGGGCCGGTGGATGAATTCACGCAGCGCATCCCGGCGGTTACGCCGGCGGAGCTGACGGGTCGCTATTCGCGCATCGTGCTGGCGGTGAAGGCGCAGGCGACCAAGGCCGCCTTGCCGATGCTGGCGCCCCACCTGGCGCCCGATGGCTTCGTCTTCTCCGCCCAGAATGGCCTGAATGAGATCGAAATCGCCGCTGCCGTGGGCGCGGAGCGTACGATGGGCTGCTTCGTGAATTTCAGCGCCGATTGGCACGGCCCGGGGCGCATTCTCTATGGCAGCCGCGGTTCCATGGTGGTGGGCGAGATCGACGGCGCCATCCGCGACCGCACCCGCGCGATGTTCGGGCTCTGCCAGCAATTCGAACTGGACGCGATCCTGACCGATGACATCTGGGGCTATCTCTGGGGCAAGATCGGCTATGGCGCGATGCTGTTCGCCACCGCGCTGAATCATGATTCGATGACGCAGAACTTCGCCGCCCCCGCGAAGATGCCGGCCTGGCTGGCGCTGGGGCGGGAAGTGGTGGCGGTGGCGCTGGCCAAGGGCATCACGCCGCGCGGCTTCGGCGGCTATGCGCCGATGGCCTTCGCGCCCGGCCGGCCGGATGCGGACGCCATCGCCGTCATCCACTGGCTGCGGGAATTCACGTCGCAGAGCGCCAAGACCCATTCCGGAATCTGGCGCGACCTTGCCGTGCGGAAGCGCAAGACGGAATCGGGCGCGCAGCTCGGCATCGTGCCGGCGCTCGCGGCGGAACTCGGTATCCCGACCCCGGCCTTGAGCGCGGTGGGCCGGCTGATCGCCGACATCGAGGAAGGCCGGCGCGAGCAATCGCCCGAGACCTTTGCCGCGCTGCTGGACGCGATCGCATGAACGACCCCGTTCTCGACCGGCTGCTGGCCGATCGCGCCGGCTTTGTCGGACGTTTGGCGGAGCTGGTCGCCTGCCCCTCCGTCTCCACCGACCCGGCCTATGCGGATGGCATGGCGGCAGCGCGGCGCTGGCTGCTGGCGCGGCTCGCGGCGCTCGGCTTCCAGGATGCGCGGGAGATCGCGGCCGGCGGCCATCCTGCCGTCACCGCGCGGTGGCACGGCGCGGGGCCGGATGCACCGACGCTGCTGGTCTATGGCCATTACGACGTGCAGCCGCCCGATCCCCTGGCCGAGTGGGCCTCGCCGCCTTTTGTGCTGACGTCGCGCAACGGCCGCCTGCACGGGCGCGGCGTGTCGGACGACAAGGGGCCGTTCCTGCTGGCGGTGGAAACGCTCGGCGCCTTCCTCGCGACAGAGGGCCGCCTGCCCGTCAATGTCACGCTGCTGCTGGAAGGCGAGGAGGAATGCGGGTCGGCGACCCTCGGCGCGATCCTGGCGCAGCATGCCGATGCGCTGCGGGCGGATGCGGTGCTGTCCGCCGATGGCGCGCGCTGGCGCGCCGACCTGACGACGATGACCGTCGGCACGCGCGGCAACACCGCGATGGAGATCACGCTGCGCACGGCGGCGAAGGACCTTCATTCCGGCCGCTATGGCGGCGTCGCGCCAAATGCGCTGCATGCCATGGCGAAGCTCCTGGCCACGCTGCACGACGCCGATGGCAACGTCGCCGTCGCCGGGTTCTGGGCCGATGCCCCGCAGCCGACCAAGGCTGATCGCGCGGAGCTCGCCCGGATTCCCTATGACGTCGCCGCGCATGACACCTCTATCGGCATCGTGCCGAGCGGGCTGAGCGCGCCGGCCTTCCTGGAACGTCTCTGGTTGCGTCCGACACTCGACGTGAACGGGATGTGGGGCGGCTATACCGGCGCGGGCGGCAAGACCGTGATTCCCGCCACGGCGCACGCCAAGCTCTCCATGCGGCTCGTGCCCGGCCAGGATCCGGCGCGCGCGGCGGAAGCCGTCGCGGCGCATCTGCGCGCGCATGGCCCGGCCGGCGCGGAGTTGACCATCACCGCGACGCGCGAAGGCACCTTCGCCTATGCGCTGCCGCCCCGCCATCCGCTGCTGCTGGCGGCCGAGGCGGCGCTGGAGTGCACGACCGGCCGCCGGCCCTTGCGGGTGCGCATGGGCGCGACGTTGCCGCTGGCCGATATCGCGCGCAACGTCGCGGGGCTCGACACCGTCATGTTCTCCTTCGCGACGGCGGATGAGGATTTTCACGCGCCCAACGAGAATTGGCGCGAGAGCGCGATCGCCGAGGGCTTCGCCGCCTGGGTCGCCCTGCTGCGCGCGCTGAGCGGCACGACGCGCGCCACCTTCACCCAAGCCTGAGGGAACAGCCATGCAGATCCGCTACGATGGCGTCACGGTCGCGGTCACCGGTGCGGGGCATGGCTTCGGCCAGGCGATCGCGCGCGGCTTCGCCGCCCTCGGCGCCCGCGTCTTCGCCTGCGACCTGTCGGAGGCCGCCCTGGCCGAGACGGCCAGCGCGCCCGGCAGCATCGCCACCGCCGCCTTCGACCTGACGGCGAAGGGCGCGGCCGCGGGCTGGATCAAGCGCATCGAGGACACGACCGGCGGCCCGGTGGGCGTTCTGGTCTCCAACGCCGGCGGCGTACGCGGCCAGGTGGCGCGCCCGATCGAGGAGGTGCCGGAAGACGACTGGCACGCGATCTTCGACGTGAACCTGCACGCCGCCTTCGCCCTCGCCCGGGCCTGCGCGCCCGGCATGAAGCGCGCGAAGGCGGGCAGGATCGTCACGATCACCTCCGGCGCCGGGCTGAAGGCGTCGCTGACCGGGATCCAGGCCTATTGTTCGGCCAAGCACGGGCTGGTCGGGCTGACGCGGCAATTGGCGCGCGAATTCGGCCCCTTCGGGGTGACGGTGAATTCGGTGGCGCCTGGCTTCGTGCTGTCCAACCCCTCCTCGATCAAGCAGTTCGAGAGCTATGGCGAAGCCGGCCAGAAGGCGATGATCCAACGGCTCGCGATGCGCCGGCTGGGCTCGGTCGAGGATATCGCCAATGCGGTGCTGTTCTTCGCCAGCCCCTATGCCGGCTGGGTAACAGGCCAGGTGCTGCAGGTGGATGGCGGCAGCGCCTGACCGGCCAGAGGGGCCTGAGGCCCTGACGCGCCGGACGCGTCGCGGCTCGGCCCGCCAGCAAGCGCGGGGCTAGGCTCAGGACCCATTAAGCGCTTGAAGCGGCGCGGCGAGGTGTGATTCTGGGCGTGGTGGAGGTGCCGCCATGCCCACGCCGCCGTTCCTGTTGACGACTGCCCAGATGCGGCGGCTGTCGCCGCACTTTCCCCTCTCCCACGGCATCGAGCGCTTGGATGACCGTCGGGTGCTCAGCGGCATCATCTACGTGATCCGCAACGGCCTTCAGTGGCGGGACGCGCCCGCGGCCTACGGTCCTCACAAGACGCTCTACAACCGCTTCGTACGCTGGAGCCGTATGGGCATGTTCGACCGCATCTTCGCCGCGCTGTCCGCCGAGGGCGGCCCGCCCGAGCGCCTGATGATCGACAGCACGCACCTCAAGGCGCATCGCACGGCAGCCAGCCTTCTCAAAAGGGGGCTTTTCCCCGC
>JBIIRI010000108.1:0-11874 GCA_044341625.1 Roseomonas sp. | reverse complement strand
GTTCCGGCAAGCCCGCCCGCGCGGCCCCCGCACCCCTTTCCGCCGCGCCCTCCTGCGCCTAGCCTGAAGGACAGACGGGACCGGGATGGGATGACGACATGGACGCGCTGGGCTGGCTGAAGCGGATCGGCTTCGTGGTGCCTTCCACGAACACCATCGTGCAGCCGGAGGTGGACGCGCTCCGCCCGCGCGGCGTCACCTTCCACATCGCCCGCGTTTCCATCCGGGAACGGCCGCTGACCTCGGAACAGGCCTTCTTGGAGCATGTCCAGGCGATGCGCGACGGCCTGGGCGCCGCGATCGACCAGGTCATGACCGCGGCCCCCGAGCACCTCGTGATGGGCGTGGCGCTCGAGGCCTTCTGGGGCGGCGTCGCCGCATCCCGCGCGTTGGAGGCGGAGCTGGCCGCCCGCGCCGGCGTCGGCGTCACCATGGGATCCACCGCGACCGCCGCGGCCCTGCGCGCCTTCGGCTGCACGCGCATCGCCGTCCTCACCCCCCATCAGCCGCGCGGCGACGAGATGGTGCGCGCCTGGTTCGCCGAGGAAGGCTTCGAGGTGGTGCGCCTCAAGGGCCTGAAGTGCCCCTCCCCGCGGGAGATCGCGCATGTCCAGCCCGCGACCCTCCGCGACGCCTTCCGCGAGTTGGACGGGCCGGATGTGGATGCCCTGGTGCAGGTCGGCACCAACCTCGCCGGCGTCGAGGTCGCGGCCGAGGCCGAGCGCTGGCTCGGCAAGCCGGTGCTCGCGATCAACGCCGTCATGACCTGGCACGCGCTGCGCACGACCGGGGTCACGGACCGCATCGCCGGGCGCGGCCGTATCCTGGAGGAGCATTGACCGGCATGGCCGACCCCCAGGTCATCGTCTGCGGCGCCGGCCCGGCGGGGCTGACGGCGGCGCTCTTCCTCGCCCGCGCGGGCGTCGCGGTGCGGGTGCTGGAACGCCACTCCGAACCCTTCGAGGATCCCCGCGCCGCCACCATCCACCCGCCGACGATGGAGATGTTCGCGGGGGCCGGCGTCACCGCCGACCTGCTGGCGCAGGGCATTCGCGCGCCGGTCTGGCAGTTCCGCGGCCGCGAGGAAGGCGTCGTGGCGGAGTTCGACCTCGGCATCCTGGCCGACGTCACGCCCTATCCGTTCCGACTGCAATGCGAACAGCACAAGCTCTGCCGCATCCTGATGACGCATCTCGCACGCTTCGCGCAGGCCGAGATCCGCTGGGGCGTCGAAGTGACGGCGACGGCGCAGGACGCCACCGGCGTCACCGTGACGACAGCCGGCGGCGAGGCGCATCGCGCGGCCTATGTCATCGGCGCCGATGGCGGGCGGAGCTTGGTCAGGAAATCGCAGGGGATCGGCTTCGACGGCTTCACCTACCCCGAGCGCTTCCTGGTCGTCACCACGCCCGAGGACATGGCGGCGAAGGGCTATGCCATCTCCTCCTACGTCTCGGACCCGGTGACCTGGTGCGCCTTGTTCCAGGTGCCCGGCAAGGCACCGCCCGAAGGGGCGGGGCCGCTCTGGCGCATCGTCTTCCCCACCGACCCGGAGGCCGCCGAGGCCGGGCTGCTGGATTTCGCGGCCGCCCGCGGCCGGATCCGCGCGCTGATCCCGCAGGATGGCGATTTCCAGGTGGTGCACACCAACCTCTACCCCGTCCACCAGCGCGTCGCCTCTCGCTTCCGCCTGGGCCGCGTGCTGCTGGCCGGCGATGCGGCGCATGTGAACAACCCGCTCGGCGGGATGGGGATGAATTTCGGCATCCACGACGCGATCCTCGCCGCCCAGCGCATCGCCGCCGTGCTGGATGGCGGCGCGGAGGACCTGCTCGACCGCTACGACCGCCAGCGCCGCCACGTCGCGGAGGCCTTCCTGCAGGCGATGACCATCGCCAACAAGAAGACGCTGGAGGAAAAGGACCCCGCCGCCCGCGCGGCCCGCCTTGCGGAATTGCGCGCGACGGCGGCCGACCCGTCGAAGGCGCGGGCGCATCTGCTCAAGACCAGCATGATCGAGGGCGTGCGCGCCGCCGCCGCGATCGCCTAGCGGCGCAACGCAGCGTCCACGCACGAGACATCCGGCCGGATGGGTCCATCCGGCCGGGGATCGCCTTATTGCAGGCTGACGCCCGCCGCGCGCACCACACCGCCCCACAGCGCCACATCGGCGGCCAGTCGCCGCGCGAAGGGCTCCGGCGCCTCGCCCAGCGGGTCGGCGCCCAGCGTGGCGAAGCGCGCGCGCACCTCCGGCCGCTCCAGCCCCTCCGCGACGACGCGATGCAGGCGCGCCACCAGCGGAGCCGGCAGCCCGGCCGGGCCGATCAGCCCGTTCCAGGTCACCGTCTCGAAATCCGGCACCACCTCCGCGATCGGCGCAAGTTCGGGCGCCTGCGCGTTCCGCGTGCGAGAGGAGATGCCATGGATGCGCAGCGCCGGGTTCTGCCGGTGCGGCATGATCTCCGACAGATTCGCGAAGGACACCGGCACCGTCCCCGCGATCACATCGAGCAGCGCCGGCGCGCCGCCGCGATAGGGCACGTGCTCGGCCTGCACGCCGATCCGCTGCAGCAGCAGCGCCATCGAAAGATGCTGCAGGCTGCCCACCCCGCCCGAGGCATAGGCGAATTGCCCATTCCGCGCGCGCATCCAGGCGATCATGGCGGCGGTATTCGCGGCGTCCACGCTGCGGTGGCTGATCAGCACGAAGGGGTTGGTGCCGAGGTTCACGATGGGCTGCACATCCGCCACAGGATCGAAGCGCGGCCGTTGCGCCGCCGCGGCCGGCGCGATCGCGATGGTCGACAGGGACGCCACCATCAGCACATGCCCATCCGCCGGCGCGCGCACCAGCGCCTCAAGCGCCAGCACGCCGCCGGCGCCCGTCCGGTTCTCCACCGCGAAGGAACTGCCTGGGATGCCATTGGCCAGGAGCTCGGCGGTCACCCGCGCCAGGCTGTCGGTATTCCCGCCCGGCGCGAAGGGCACCAGGATCCGCACCGGCCGCTCCGGCCAAGCCGCTTGGGCCTCCGCGCCACGAGACGCGGCGACCAGGCCGCCCCCGAAAGCGGCCGCGCTTGTGGCGGTGGTCAGCAGGGTACGGCGGCGTAGCATTGCTGGTTCTCCCGGACGTTCGCCAAAGGCTAGCAACTTCCACGCGCTCTCGGGAACACCCATATCCCCGCTCCGGCCCCCATGGCGGGCCGAGACGTTCCAGGAGACGCCATGCGCCCCCGCCTTCCCGCCATCGCCCTGTCGGGCGTCCTGCTGCTCGGCACCGCCGGCGCCCTGGCCCAGGCCGAGGCCGAACGCCGGCTGGACGCCGCGATCGAAAGGCTGCGCGGCGCGCTGGGGCCGGAGGCGCGGATCGAGATCGGCGGAAGGCAGCTCGACCCCGTCAGTGGCCGCGCCACGCTGACCGATATCGTCATCCGGCGCGGCGGCGACCGCATCGCGATCCCCGAAGCCATCCTCTCCGAGCTGTCGGAGACACGGATCGGCCGCGCCGAATTGCGCGGGATCACCGAGCGCAGCGCGGATGGCACGGCGGCGGAGACCGGGCGGGTGCTGCTCTCGGGCCTGGTCCTGCCGCAAGCCGGCCAGACGCTCGCCCCCACCGCCATCGCCTTCGACAGCCTCGGCGTCGAGGATTTTCGCGGCGCGGCGGAGGGGGTGAAGATCACCGTCGCGCGGCTCGCCCTGCGGGACTGGCGCGAGCTTGGCCTCGGGGCGGGGGTGCTGGAGGGGTTCCACTACCAGGCCGCCGATGGCGAGGCCTTCCGGCTCGGCCGCATCACGCTGGATCAGGTCGCACTCCCCTTCGTCGGCCCCGATTTCACCCCCGCCAATTTCCGCGCCGGCCGCATCGCGCTGGAAGCCGTCGCGCTGCAAGCCCCCGGCCAGGGGGGGGAGGCGACGCTCGACCGGCTGGAATTGCGGGACTGGGCCCAGGGCCGGCTCGCGACGCTGGCGCTGGAAGGGCTGCGCGGTGCGGGGCCGGTCCAGAACCTCGGCGCCGCCACCTTCACCCTGGCGCGGGCCGAGGTTTCGGGCATCGACGCCGTGGGCACGCTGGAGGCGCTGCTGGCCGGCCGACAGCCGCCCGACCCGCGCCCGGGCCAGCCCCAGCGCCTGGTCCTGGAAGGCTTCGCGAGCCAGGCGGAGGGCCAGCCCCTGCTCGCCCTGACCCGGCTGCTGAATGAATGGACGCTGGAAGGCGGCATCGCGGCCGCCACGCTGCGGCTGGACGGCTTCCGCCTGACCCTGCCGCGCGGGGAGGCGGCGGTGCTGGAGGCACTCGGCTATCGCGAGATCGCCGGCGGCATCGAGACCCGTGCCACCCTGCCCCGCACCGGCGGGCGGCTGGAGATCGACCCGCTGCGGATCGCCTGGGACCAGGCGGCGACGCTCTCCCTCGCCGCGCAAATCGACGGCGTCCCCCCGCTGTCGGAGGCCGGGGAGGCGGTGGAGCAGGACGCGACGATGGCGGCGCTCGCCGGATCGCGGCTGGCGGGGCTGACGCTGACGCTGCGCGACCAGGGGCTGATGGGGCGGGTGATCGCCCAGCAGGCACGGAACCAGCGCATCCCCCCCGCCCGGCTGCGGGAGCAATGGGCGCAGATGGCCCTCGCCCTGCCCCTGCCCGGCGGATCGCCGGCTGGCGATCCCTATCTGCCGGTCCGCCAGGCGCTGGCCGCCTTCATCCGCCAGCCCGGCACGCTGGAAATCGCGCTGCGCCCCAAGGCGCCGGTGCCGCTGGCGGAATTGGCGGGAGCGCTGGCCGACCCGGCCGGCACGGCCCAGCGCCTCGGCCTGACCGCCATGGCACGGTAAGAGGTTGCCAAGCCGCGCCCGGCGCGCAATCTGCCCGAGACATCCAGGAGCGCGCGATGAACGAGACGGTGGCGCCGAATGCCGTGGCGGCGGTGAGCGAGGCGCGGCAATGGGACCGGCTGATGCAGATGGCGCGCCTCGGCGCCATCCCCGGCGATGGCGTGAACCGCGCCTGCCTGACCGACCTCGACCGCCAGTCGCGCCGCCTGCTGATCGGCTGGGCGGAGGCGCTCGGCCTCGGGGTCAGCATCGATGTGCTGGGCAATCTGTTCCTGCGGATGGAGGGCTCGGATCCTGCCCTCGCCCCGGTGCTGACCGGCAGCCACATGGACAGCCAGCCCAATGGCGGCCGCTTCGACGGCATCTGGGGCGTGCTGGCGGGGCTGGAGGCGGTGCAGGCGCTGCAGGAAGCCGGCATCACGCCGAAGCGCCCGATCGAGGTCGTCGCCTGGACCAATGAGGAAGGCGGCCGCTTCGCGCCGGGCTGCATGGGCAGCATGGCCTATGCCGGTTTTCGGCCGCCCGACACCTGGGATGCGGTGACGGACCAGGAAGGGCTGACCTTCGGCGCCGAACTGGCGAAGCATTTGGCGCTGGAGGCGGATATCCCCCGCCGGGGCCTCGGCGTGGTGGAGGGGACCGCGCCCTTCGCCTATGTCGAATGCCATATCGAACAGGGGCCGCGCCTGGAATCGGCCGGGCTCGATATCGGTGTCGTCACCGGCATCCAGGGCAGCCGCTGGTTCACGGTGGAGGTCAACGGCAAGTCCGACCACGCCGGCACCACGCCGCTCGGACTGAGGAAGGACGCGGTGCAGGACATGGTCCGCGCCATCACCGCGCTGAACGCCGTGATGCACGACCCCGAAGACGTGCTGCGCTTCACCGTCGCGCGGATCGAGGTGAGCCCGAACAGCTCCAATTCGGTGGCGGAGCGCGTGCGCTTCAGCATCGATTTGCGCCACCCGGACAAGGATGTGCTGCTGCCGCGCGGCGATGCGATCGAGCGTGTGGTGCAGGCGGCCATGACCACCTGCACCGCGACCGTGACGGAACGCTTCCACGCCTTGCCGACCGCATTCGACCCGCTGGTGCCGGATGCGGTGGAGCGCGCGGCGCGCGCGCAGGGGCTTGGCGCGCTACGCTTGGCCTCCGGCGCCTTCCACGACGCGCAATTCATGTCGCGGCTCTGCCCGACGGGGATGATCTTCGTCCCCTCCCGCGCCGGCGTGTCACACCACCCGAGCGAATACACCGACCCCGCGCAACTCGCGGCCGGCACGCGCGTGCTGACGGCGGTGCTGGCGGATCTGGCGGCCCGCTGACCCCGGGCGGCGCGCACCAAACTCCCTCTCCCCCACTTATGGGGGAGAGGGTGGGGGTGAGGGGGACGGGCAAGGTGTTGAACGCGCTTGCCGTCTTGACCGCCCCCCTCACCCCGACCCTCTCCCCCCTGCGGGTGGAGAGGGAGTTCGGCGGCGCCAGGATCAACACCCATCCGGCCCCCCCGCAAAGACGCGTCGCGCCGAAGGCGCGCCTTCGGCGCGACGCGGCTTTGTGGGGATCAGAGCAGCCCCACCCCCTGATCCCGCGCCCGCCCCCGCGCCAGCACGAAGACGCCGAGCCCCAGCGCGGCAACACCCACCAGCATCGTCGCATAGGCCGCCGCCATGCCCACATCCCCCGATAGCGCCTGCTGATAGGCCGCGATGGGCAAAGTGCGCGTGCCGCCCGTGTAGAGCACGATGGAGGCCGACAACTCGCTGAACACCTCGACCCAGGCGATCGCCGCCCCGGCCAGGATGCCCGGCCGCATCAGCGGCACCATCACGCGGCGGAAACCCGTCAGCGGCGGCTCGCCCAGGCTGCGGGACGCATCCTCCAGCCCCCGGTCGATCTGATAGACGATCCCGGCTGAGGCCCGCGTCATGTAGGGCAGGCGGCGGACGAAATAGACGGTGACGATGATCGTCGCCGTCCCCGTCAGCAGCAGCGGCGGTTCGTTGAAAACGCTCGCATAGCCGATGCCGAGCACCGTCCCCGGCACGACGTAAGGCACCATGATCAGCAGATCGAGCGCCCGCGTCAGCCTACCCCCATGCCGCGCGATGACATAGCCGACCGCCGATCCCACCACCACGATCAGCACCAGCGCGAGCCCCGCGAAGATCAGGCTGTTCCACAGCGCATCGCCCATCGCCGCGATGGCGCGGGCGTAGTTGTCGAGCGTGAAGACCGGCTGGAACACCACGCCCCGAACCTCGAGGAAGGACGACACGGTCACGACGATCTGCGGCGTGCTGGCCACCACCACCAGCGCCGTGACGCCGAGCGACATCGCCACCCCGGCCCAGCCGGTCAGCCGCCGCGCCGCCCCGCCGCCGCCCTGGTCATCCGCCACCGACCGGCGGCCGGAGAAGATCCGCAGCGCCACCACCAGCGCCATCGCGATCGCCACCAGCACCGCCGAGGTCGCCGCCGCCATCCCCGGCTCCGCGCCGATCTCCGACAGATAGAGCGAGAAGGCGAGCGTCGCGAGCACCGGGAAGCGCTCCCCCTCACCCAGGATCGAAGGCGTACCGAAATCCGAGATGATGCCGAGGAAGACCAGCAGCGCCGCCGTCAGCAGCGAAGGCAGCACCAGCGGCAGGGTCACGGTCCACACCACGCCGATCCGCCCGCGCCCGAGGCTCGCCCCCGCATCCTCCAGCGTCCGGTTCACGCGCGCCAAGCCCCCGCGCACCACCAGGAACACCACCGGATACAGCGCGAAGGCGCTGGCCAGCGAGATGCCGAAGACGCCGTAGATCGGCGGCAGGTCGATGCCGATCTCGCGCGCCGCCAGCGTCACGAAGCCGCCGCGGCCGAACAGCATGATCCAGGCATAGGCGCCGACGAAGGGCGGGGCGAGCATGGACAGCAGGATCGCCACCTCGATCCAGGGCTTGCCGGGGAAGTCGTAGCGCGCGAAGGCCAGCGCCAGCGGCAGGCCGATGGCCAAGGCCATCACCGTGCCCAGCACACCCACCGTCAGGCTGTTGAACAGCGCCCGGCGGAAATAGGAGGAGCCGAAGAAGGTCTGGAAATTTTCCAGCCCGAATTCGCCGCTCTCCTGCCCGATCAGGCTCTGCCGCGCCAATTCGGCCAGCGGCAGCGCGACGAAAACCAGCATGAAGCCGACGGTGACGACCGTGATCGCCGTCCAGGGGTCGCGCCGCAGCGCGGCCAAGGCGCGCATCATGCCAGCCGAGCGCCGTTGCCGGCCGCGAAGACCAGCAGCCGCGCGGGGTCGAAGGCGAGCCGCAGCGCGGCGCCGTCCACCGGCAGGTCGAGCGCGCTCGGCAGATCCGCCTCCACCGCCCCGCCCGCCTCGAGCGCGATCTTCACCCGCGTCCGGTGGCCGAGATAGGCGCGGCTGGCCACCACGCCGGACAGGCAAATGGCGGCATCGTCGCCCGGCACGGCGAGCCTGAGATCCTCGTTCCTGAGCGCCACGCGGACCGGGCCCGGTGCGTGGGCCCCGAGGCCGGGCAGCGCCACCGGCGGCGCCGCGCCCAGCCGCACCGCCATCGCGGCGCCATCGCGCAGCAGCGCGGCGTCCAGCCAGTTGCAGCCGCCGACGAACTCCGCGACGAAGGCATGGGACGGTGCTTCGAAAATCTCGCGCGGCGTGCCGACCTGGCGCACATGGCCGCGTTCCATCACCGCGATGCGGTCGGAAATCGCCAGCGCTTCTTCCTGGTCATGGGTGACATAGAGCGTGGTGATGCCAAGCTCCCGCTGCATGTGGCGGATCTCGTCGCGCATCTCGATCCGCAGCTTGGCGTCGAGGTTCGACAGCGGCTCATCCATCAGCAGCAGATCGGGTTCGATCACCATCGCCCGCGCGAGGCCCACGCGCTGCTTCTGCCCGCCCGACAGCGCATCCGGGAAGCGCGCGGCAAGTTGGCCCAGCCGCACGCGATCCAGCGCCGCGGCGACGCGGCGTTCGGTCTCGGCCCGGCCGACCCCGCGGGCGCGCAGCCCATAGGCCACATTCTCCGCCACTGAGAGATGGGGGAAGATGGCGTAGCTCTGGAACACCATGCCGAAATGGCGCCGTTCGGGCGGCACATCGTCGAGAAGCCGGCCGCCGAGGGACACGCTGCCCGCATCCTGGCGCAGGAAGCCGGCGATCACGCGCAGCAGCGTCGTCTTGCCGCAGCCAGAGGGCCCAAGCAGCGTCAGCAGCTCGCCCCGCGCCGCCGCCACATCTACCCCGTCCAGCGCGGTGAAGCCGCCGAACCGCTTGACCAGCCCGGCGGCGAGAAGATGCGGCGCGGCCGCGCGATCAGCGGCGGACAAGGCGCGTGTAGCGCTGCAGCAGGTCGCGCTGGCGCGCATTCGACCATTCGACCGGGATGTTCTTGATGGGCAGGGCCGAGGCCGCGACCGCGCCGGCGGGCGGGGCGACATCGTTGCGGATCGGGCGGCGGCCGAAGCGCTCCACGATCAGCCGCTGCCCTTCGACGGAGGCGATGTAGTCCAGCAGCGCCCGCCCGCCTTCCGGGTTCGGGCCGCCGGCCACCAGCGCCATCGCATCGGCGCCCAGCGTGATCCCTTCGCGCGGATAGACGATCCGCACCGGGGAGCCGCCGGCGACGAAGCGGCCCGCGAAATCCTCGAGCGTCAGGCCCAGCGCGTATTCGCCCTGCGCCACGCCACGCGGCACGGCGCCGGAGCTGCCGGTGATGACGAAATTCTCCATCATCCGCTCGAACAGCCGCCAGCCTTCGTCATCGCCGAAGTTGAACACGATCTGCATCATCTGCTGCAGCGCGGAGCCGGAGCGGTCGGCGCCGGCAAAGGCGATCTTGCCCTTCCACTTCGGGTCGGCGAGTTCCGCCCAGGTCGAGGGGATCTCGGCTTCCGGCACCAGGCGGGTGTTCACCGCCAGCACATTCGGGATGGTGACGGAGAAGGGGATCCAGTTCGGGCTGGTCCTGACCTCCGCCATGATCGCCGCGTCATCGCGCACCGTGTGGCGGGCGAAGAGCGCAGGCGCGGCATCGATCGCCTCCCCGCCGACGGAGACGATGCAATCGGCCAGCGGCCGGGCGCGTTCGGCGGTCAGGCGCCGCACCAGCTCACCCGACCCGGCCGCGACGGCCTGGACCTCCCCGCCACCCGCGGCGCGGAAGCCGGGGGTCAGCGCGGTCAGCGCCTCGGCGAAGGCTGTATAGGCGACCACCGGGCGGGCCTGCGCCCAGGCGGGGGTTGTGGCGGCGGCGGCCATGGCGGCGGCCGTCAGAGCGAAGCTATTGCGACGCGTGATCACCATGGTCGTCTCCTGTCCCGTTGCGGGTCCGTGGCGGCGCCTCAGGCGGCGCGGAAGGTGATGTTCTTGGCGCCATCCCACAGCACCGACCGCCCGACCTTCGCCAGACGCTCGCCGCCATCGAGGATGGTCAGGAAGTGATTGCCCGCCAGCGGGCCGGCCTTGCTCGCGAAGCCGCAGGGGCCATAGGCGATCAGGATCTCGGTCTCGCTCAGGCTGGTCGGCATGCCGCCCGGATAGACGATGACATGGCCCGGCGCCGGATGGCTCGTCGCATTCTCGAAGCCCAGCGACAGGTCGCGTTCGCCCATCGGGATCCAGCACGCCTCACCCGACCAGCGGACATGGATGATGCGGTCGCTGAAGGGCAGAAGCTGGCGGAACCGCGCGACGGTCAGCGGCGCGTCCTTGCCTTCGAAGACGGCGTTGAAGACCTCGCCCCCGATGTCGATCTGGATGTCGGCCATGCCGCCTCAACTCCCCGTGATATATCCTGCGCCCCTACGCGAGCCGGGGCCGCTTGCCAAGTGCGAAGCGCGAAGCCGGACGGCAACGTTGAGCCCGCCGCCGCGCGGGACCATAACCGCCCGGCGGCGGTGCCGCGGGGGAATGCCGCCATGCCAGGGTTCGACCAGACCGGGGGTCACGGCCCGGACGACGACCCCGTCGAGGCCGCGCTGGAGCTGGCGCGGGATGTCGCGCCCGATCTCGATGCCATCCTGCTCACCCTTTATCCCGATGCCGAGACGCTCGACACCCTCCGCCCTGGTCGCCCCGGCGATGCCGAGCTCGAGACCGCCAACGCCATCGCCCGCGCCGTCGGGCAGGCGATGGCGGAGGATGGGGTGGAGGTCTTCGTCCAGCGCGCCGATCGCGGCGCCTTCCGCCGCTGGCTGGCGGGGCGGGAGGATACGCCAGAGATCCGCCGGTCCTGGGTGGATCGTGGCCGGCTGCTGCGCGGGGCGGATGCGCTGCGCGCCCTCGGCCTGAAGCCGCCGCCCGCCCCGCCCCCACCACGCTTCCCCCCTGCCCCCGGCAAGACCGCGGACAGCCTGCTGGACGCCCATGACGACCGGGACAGCGACGACTTCGCCGCCCTGGCCGGCGCGGTGATCGAGGCCGGGCGGGACGACGTGCTCGACCTCGCGCTTCGCAAGCTGCGCGCCCAACGGAGCGAGGAGAATGCGGCCGAACTGGCGGCCGAGCTGCTGGCGATCGCGGAAGGCGCGGCCATCGGCCCCTCCGGCTGGGCGGGGCTGGTCGCCCTGCCGGTCGCCCTGCCCCCGGCGGACACCCCGGGCGCCGTGCCCGATGCCGTGGCGCTGGCCGAAGGCCTCATCGCCTGCGGCGCGCTGGCGGAGGAGGAGGAGCTGCGCCTGCTGCCCGGCTGGCGTTCGCCAGAAGCCGCCGCGGCCCTGTCGCCAGCCGCGATCCGCCGCGTGCTGCTCGACCTGCTGGCGGGGCGGGAGCCGCGAGACCTGCCGCCGGGCGACACCGACGACCTGTCCCGGCGCGGCTTCGCGCTGCTGGTCGGCCTCCGACTGGATTGGGACATCCCGGTCTGGGACGCGATCGAGGCCGAAGGCGGCCTGCCGGAACCGCCGGAGGAAGACGAGCCGACGGCAGACGAACGCGCCCGCGCCAAGGCCTTCGACCGCTGGCGCGCCCAGGTCGCGGCGGAGCATGACGGCGCCGTGCCGCTCGACCTCGTGCCGCTGTCGGAA
>JBIIRI010000107.1:0-12034 GCA_044341625.1 Roseomonas sp. | reverse complement strand
GAACCGCAAGGTTCGTCGGCGCCGGGCCGAGGCGGATGCGACCCGAGGTGTCGTAATGGCTGCCGTGGCACGGGCAGAACCAGCCGCCGTAATTGCCCTTCGCATCCGTCGGCTTCTGGCCGAGCGGCACGCAGCCCAGATGGGTGCAGACGCCGAGGACGACCAGCCAGTTCTCCCGCTGCACGCGAGCCTGGTCGGCCTGCGGGTCCTTCAGGTCGGACATCGGGGTGGCCCGCGCCGTCTGGATTTCATCGGCCGTGCGGTTGCGCACGAAGACCGGCTTGCCGCGCCACATCACCGTCACGGCCTGGCCGGTGGCGATCGGGGTCAGGTCCACCTCGGTGCTGGCCAGCGCGAGCACGTCGCGGGCCGGGTTCATGGAGGACACGAACGGCCAAGCGACCGCGCCCACGCCCACAGCCGCGAAGGCGCCCGTGGTGAGCTTCAGGAAATCCCGCCGGGTTTCACCCGGCGCGGCGTCCCCAGGTGGGGGAGCCATCGTCTCGGCCATCTGTCGTCCCCTTCGGCGGCGCCCCGGCCGGCCCAGCGGCCAGTCGAAGCGCGGCACGTGCAAGCCGCATCTTACAGTGCCGGCGCGGAAGGCTGGATGTCCGCGCGCATGCCCGACAAAGGCGTGCACACACGACCCGGTCCTGCCCCCGGCGGCGCTGCGTCGCATATAAGGGAGCGGTCGGCACGGTGTAAATCCGGCCTCGATCCTGAAATCGGTGCAATTCCACCCGCATGGGGGCGTTTTCACCCGGCACCAGGGCGGGGGTCGCGCATTCGGCAACGTCCTGCCAATCTCCCGCTCATGCGGCGCAACGCTCTCCGGTTGGGGGGATCAGCCGCGACAAGGGAACCCCACGCGCATGGCAGACACGCTGAGCCCCATCGACCATCCCATGGCGCCGCCGGCGCGCGCCTGGTTCGAGTCGCTCCGCGACCGGATCTGCGCCGCCTTCGAGGCCTGCGAGGACGAGCTTGCCTCCGGCCCGCATGCCGCCCTGCCGGCCGGGCGCTTCGTCCGCACCGCCTGGGACCGCCCCGAGGGCGGCGGCGGGGTGATGTCCGTCATGAAGGGCCGGGTGTTCGAGAAGGTGGGCGTCAACGTCTCCACCGTCTTCGGCGAGTTCTCCCCCGAATTCCGCAAGCAGATCCCGGGCGCCGAGGCCGATCCGCGCTTCATGGCCACCGGGATCAGCCTGGTCGCGCACCAGCGCAACCCGCGCGTGCCGGCCGTGCACATGAACACGCGCTTCATCGTGACCACCAAGGCCTGGTTCGGCGGCGGCGGCGACATCACGCCGATGGACCACGCGGCCCCGCATTCGAAGGAAGACGCGGCCGAGTTCCACGCCGCCTTCAAGGCCGCCTGCGACAAGCATGACCCGACTTATTACCCGCGCTTCAAGCAATGGTGCGACGAATACTTCTTCCTGCCCCATCGCAACGAACCGCGCGGCCTGGGCGGGATCTTCTACGATTGGCTCGGCGACCGCACGCCGGGGAAGGGGATCGACGCCGACTTCGCCTTCACCCGCGATGTCGGGGAAGCCTTCCTGCACGCCTACCCCGCCATCGTCCGCAAGCGGATGCATGAGCCCTGGACCGAGGCCGAGCGCGCCCACCAGCTGGTCCGCCGCGGCCGCTATGTGGAATTCAACCTGCTCTACGACCGGGGCACGATCTTCGGCCTGAAGACCGGCGGCAATGTGGAAGCGATCCTGATGTCGCTGCCGCCCGAGACGGGCTGGCCCTGAAGCTATCCCCGTAAAGCCGCGTCGTGCCGAAGGCGCGCCTCCGGCGCGATGCGGTTTTGCGGGGACCCCGGCCTTGGCGCTGGTACTGTGCCGTTGCGCTGCGTTGCCGCGGCCAAAGCCGCGGCGCCGCCCGGGGGGGCACCATCGGGCCTGGACAAGCGCGGCGGGCGCGACCCATCCTGGCCCCAGGAAACAGCAAGGGCCGTCAGCGCCCTGGTCCGGGAGGAGCCTCATGGTCGAGATCACCGTGAACGGCACGCGTCGCCGCGTGGACGCCGAGGGCGACACGCCCCTGCTCTGGGTACTGCGCGACACGCTGGGCCTGACCGGCACCAAATATGGCTGCGGCGTCGCGCAGTGCGGCGCCTGCACCGTGCTGCTGGATGGCGTCGCGACCCGGTCCTGCCAGGTGCCGCTCGACAGCCTCGAAGGCCGCAGCATCACGACGATCGAGGCGGTGGAGGCCGACCCGGTCGGCCGCCGCGTGGTCGAGGCCTGGGTGGCTCTCGACGTGCCGCAATGCGGCTATTGCCAGTCCGGCCAGGTGATGGCCGCCACCGCGCTGCTGAAGGAGACGCCGCAGCCCAGCGCGGATCAGATCCGCGATGCGATGTCGAACCTCTGCCGCTGCGGCACCTACAACGCCATCGCCGCCGGCGTCGCCCGCGCGGCCGGCCAGGCTTGAGGAGCGGCGCGATGACCGAAACCGACACCGCGCTCCGCGCCGCCTTCGAATCCGGGCAGCCCGTCAACCTCTCCCGCCGCGCCGCGCTCGGCGCGGCGCTCGGCGCCGGATTCCTGCTGGGGATCGGCGTGCCGGCGCGCGAAGCCCGCGCCCAGGCCGCGGGCGGCCTTGCCCATGCGCGCAAGGTCGCATCCTACCTGACCATCCGCCCCGATGGGCGGATCGGCCTGCTCAACCCCTTCGCCGAGGGCGGCCAGGGCATCCACACCGCCGTCGCGCAGATCGTGGCGGAGGAACTGGATGCGGAGCTGACCAGCTTCGATGTCTCCGTCGCGCCGCCGGGCCCGGACTATCAGGTGCTGTTCGGCGGCACCGCGCGCGTCACCGGCGGCAGCTTCTCGATCCGCAACACCTACCAGCATTTCCGCGTCCTCGGCGCGACGGCGCGGGCGATGCTGGTGACGGCGGGCGCGCAGCGCCTGGGCGTTGCGGCCGGCGATTGCGCGACGGAGCCGGGCTTCGTCGTGCATGCGGCCTCCGGCCGTCGCATCGCCTATGGCGCGCTGGCGGAAGCCGCCGCCGCGCTGCCGGTGCCGCAGGACGCACAGCCGAAGGCCGGCCCCTTCCGCCTGATCGGCACGCCGGCCAAGCGTCTCGATTCGCGCGACAAGGCCACCGGCCGCGCGCAATTCGGCATCGACACCAAGGTGGAGGGCATGCTGCAGGCCGCGGTGGTCCACGCCCCGCTCGCCGGCGCCGAGCCCGCCGCCATCGCCAATGAGGCCGCGCTCCGCGCCATTCCCGGCGTGCATTCCGTCCATCGCCTGCACGGCGCTGTCGCCGTCGTCGCCGACAGCTTCTGGCGCGCGAAGACGGCGGTGGAGAAGGCGGAAGTCACCTGGACCGCGCCGAGCGGCACCGGCGCGGTGCCGGCCGATTACTCGACCGCCGGCCACCTCGCCGCGCTGAAGGCGCAGGCCGATGCGCCCGGCAATCCCGCGCGCGACACGCGCGGCGACGCGCCGGCCGCGCTGCGCGGCGCGGCCAAGGTCGTCACCGCCGATTTCGACGCGCCGATGCTGGCCCATGCGCAGCTTGAGCCGCCTTCCGCCACCGTCCGCTTCAACGCCGACGGCACGCTCGATGTCTGGACCGCCAACCAGGCGCCGGAGCGTTTCCAGGCCATCGCCGCGCGCGAAGCCGGGGTCGCGCCGGACCGCGTCCGCATCCATTCCCCGCTGATGGGCGGCTTCTTCGGCCGCCACTTCACCTATGGTTCGATCCACCCGATGAACCAGGCCGTGCATCTGGCCAAGGCGACGGGCCGCCCGGTGAAGGTGATCTGGACGCGAGAGGAGGAATTCGCCCGCGACGCCTATCGCCCGCTGGCCTTTGCGCGGCTGCGCGCGGGGCTGGATGCGAGCGGCAAGATCGTCGCCTTCCACGCCACCATGCCCGGCGAGGGGCCGGTGGCGCAGCATTCTCCGCCCGCGCGCCTCGGCACGCCGCCGGTGGACACCTCGGCCATCGAGGGCGTGGCCTTCAAGCCCTATGGCATCGAGAACAACCGCATCGAATGGGTGCGCGTGGCGTCCCCGGTGAATATCGGCTTCTGGCGGGCGGTCGGGCATTCGATGAACGACTTCTTCTACGAATGCTTCCTGGACGAGCTGGCGGAAGCGGCTGGGCAGGATCCCTTCGCCTTCCGCATGGCGCATCTCGCCCACAGCGAACGCCACCGCAATCTTCTGAACGCGGTGGCGGAGCTGTCGGGCGGCTGGCGGCGCGGGCCCTATGTCGCGGCGGACGGCACGCGCCATGCCCGCGGCGTCGCCATGGCATCGCCCTTCGGGTCCGAGGTCGCGACCATCGCCGATGTCTCGATCCGGGATGGGGAGGTCGCGGTGCATGACGTCTTCGTCGCCATCGACCCCGGTAGCATCGTGAACCCGGCGATCATCGCGGCGCAGGTGGAAAGCGCGGTGGCCATCGGCCTGTCCTCCGCGGCGTTCGAGGAGATCACCTTCGAAGGCGGCAAGCCGCAGCAGCGCAACTACGACAGCTACCGCATCCTGTCGCGGCGCGAGATGCCGAAGGTGCATGTCCGTATCGTGGAAAGCGGCGCGCCGATGGGTGGCGTGGGCGAGCCCGGCACGCCGGGCGTGCCGCCCGCGGTGGCGAATGCAGTTGCCGCGCTGACGGGGCGGCGCATCCGCAGCCTGCCCTTCAGCAAGGAACGCGGGGGCCAGGCCTGATCGTCGCGGCGGGCGCCGACAGGCGCCCGCCTTTCGCCTTGCCGCTCACGCTCCTACCGTGGCGGCCACAAATCCAGGGAAGGAAACTCTGATGACAACGACCCGCCGCACCCTGCTGGCCAGCGCGCTGGCCGCCCCGCTGGCCGCGCCCGCTCTGGCGCAGGCGCAATCCGCCGCCGCCTGGCCGAACCGGCCTGTCCGCGTGATCGTGCCCTGGCCGCCGGGTGGGTCCACCGACGTGCTCTGCCGCCTGCTCTGCGAACAGATGCAGGCGCGGCTCGGCCAGCCTTTCACCATCGAGAACCGGCCCGGCGCCGGCGGCAATATCGGCGCGGATGCGCTCGCGAAGAGCGCGCCGGATGGCTACAGCATGGCGCCGCTGACGCTCGGGGCCTGGCACATCAACCAGTTCCTCTACACGCGCCTGCCCTATGACCCGCAGCGCGACTTCCAGCCGATCTCGATGCATTGGGAATTGCCGAACGTGCTGGTGGTCTCGGCGCAGCACAACCCGGCGAACAACCTGCAGGAATTCATCGCCTGGGCGAAGGCGCAGCGGAACGGCGCGTCCTATGGCTCGCCGGGCGTGGGCACCACGGCGCATCTGACCGGCGCGCTGTTCACCAGCCGGCTCGGCATCGACGGCACCCACGTGCCCTTCCGGGGCGCGGCCCAGATCATTCCGGCGATGCTCTCCGGCGACCTGAACTTCGCGATCGACAACCTCGCCAGCTACATCCCGGTGATCGCGGAGGGCCGCGTGAAGGCCTTCGCCGTGACCGGCGCGGAACGCTGGCCGACGCTGCCGAACATCCCGACCATGGCGGAAGCCGGCGTTCCGGACATGGTCGTGACCTCCTGGTGCGCCATGGCCTTCCCCGCCGGTGTGCCGGCGCCGATCGTGGAGCGGGCGTCGAATGTCATCCGCGAGATCAAGCAGGACCCCGCCTTCGCCGACCGCTTCCTGCGGTCCGGTGCCCGCCCGGTCTTCTCGACCCCCGCCGAGGTCACCGCCCGCGTCGCGCGGGAGCGGCCGATGTGGCAGGAGGTCGTGCGGATCTCCGGCGCGCGGCTGGACTAAAGGGCTTGTCCCGGCCCCTCTCCAGTACGGGAGAGGGGCTGGGTAGCCCCACCCCCCGCTGGCCTTCCGGCGCGGGGCCAGCCATATCGGGGCCGTGCAAACCCTCGCCACACCCTCTGGCCGTCGCGGCGCCTGGCTGAACAGCCTGCTGGTGGACCATGCGGTCCTCCGGATCTCCTGGCGCAACTGGAGCGCGGTGGAGCCGGGGCGGCTGTATCGGTCCAACCATCCCCTGCCGTGGCAACTGTCCCAGGCCAAGGCGCGGCACGGGCTGCGGAGCGTGATCAACCTGCGCGGCAACCGCGCGATCTGCGGGTCCGACGTGCTAGGGCGGGCGCGGGCGCGGGATCTGGGCCTGGTGCATGCCGATGCGCCCTTCGAAAGCCGCGGCGCGCCGCACAAGGACCGGATCGAGCGGCTGGTTGCGCTGTTCGCCGACGTGCCGGAGCCGGTGCTGATCCATTGCAAATCGGGCGCCGACCGCACCGGGCTGGTCGCCGGCATCTGGCTGCTGCTGCAGGGCCGCCCGGTGGAGGCGGCGATCGACCAGTTGCATTGGCGCTTCGGGCATCTTTCAGCGAGCAAGACCGGAATCCTCGACGCCTTCTTCCAGGACTACGCTGGCTTTCAGGCCCGCCACGGCGCCAAGCCGTTCCTCGACTGGCTGCGCCAGGATTACGACGAGGACGCGCTGCGCGCGCGGTTTCGGAGCAAGGCCTGGGCGGACCGCATCGTGGATGGGGTGCTGCGCCGCGAGTAGGCGTGCCTTACGGCAACGTCCCGCGGAAATGGCCGATCAGGGCCGACAGCGTCAGGACGGAGATGGAGGTGGTCAGCACCACCGCGCTGCCCGACCTGTCCGCCCCCGTCGCATAGCGCCGCGCCAGGATGAAGGCGTTGGCGCCGGTCGGCAGCGCCGCGATGGTCACCGCCACCGCCGTCTCGACCGGTGTCAGGCCCAGCAGCATCGCGAAGACCCAGACCAGCGCTGGCAAAGCGAGCAGCTTCACCACCGCAATCGCCAGCGTCTCCCGCCATATGGCCGCGACCGAAAGCCCGTAGAGCGACCCGCCAAGGCAGAATAGCGCAACCGGCGGAGACGCCCCGCCCAGCAGATCCAGGAACCGCCGCAGCACGGCCGGCACCGGCAGGCCGAACAGGCTCCACAGCAGTGCGGCGACCACGGACAGCACCACGGGGTTGCGCCCGATGCCGACGAGCGTCGCCCACAGCACGCGCCGCCAGGGTGCGGCGGCGTTCAGCCCGACCTCCGTCACGATCGTCGCCATGCCGAGCAGGATCATGGTCTGCAACGCCAGGATCGCGAGCATCGGCGGCACGCCCGGATCGCCATAGGCGGCGTAGATGATCGGGATGCCCATCATCACCGAATTGCCGAAGACGCAGGCCAGCGCGAACAGCGCGGCTTCCGCCAGCGTCAGCCCGAGGAAGCGGCGCGCGGCGGCCAGCGCGATCCAGTAGATGATGACGGAGGCCGGCAGCAGCGCCAGCGCCGCGCCCGCGCCGCCTTCATGCTGGCGCGTGCCGCCGGAGAACAGCAGCGCGGGTGCCGCGAGGGCGAAGACGAACAGCGCCAGCGCCTTGAAGCCGGCCTCGTCCACATAGCGCAGCCGCGCCGCGCCGTAGCCGAGCCCGATCAGCACGAAGACCGGTGCGACGACCTCGACCACGCCGCCCATGCGTCAGGGCTTCAGCAGATCGGCGACGAAGCCCGGCAGCCAGGGCTGGCGCCCGCGGGTGCTGCGGGCGGCGTGCAGGATGGCGCGGACCTCCGCCACTGTGCGGTCGAAATCGCGGTTCACCAGCACATGGTCGAAATCCGACCAATGGGCGATTTCCTGCCGCGCGATGTCCAGGCGGCGTGCGATCTCCGCCTCGCTTTCCTGCGCGCGGCCGCGCAGGCGGCGTTCCAATTCGGCCAGCGACGGCGGCAGCAGATGGATGCCCACCACATCGCCCGGCAGCTTGCCGCGCAATTGCCGGTGGCCCTGCCATTCTATGTCGAACAGCACGTCGCGCCCGGCCTCCAGCGCGGCTTCCACCGGCGCGCGCGGCGTGCCGTAGCTGCGGTCCAGGAAGCGCGCATATTCCAGCAGCTCCCCGCCTTCCGCCATCGCGTCGAAGTCGGGCTGCGTCTTGAAGAAGTAATGCACGCCGTCCAACTCGCCGGGCCGGCGGGGGCGGGTGGTGGCGCTGATGGACAGCGCGAGTTCCGGCTCCATCTCCAGCACCGCGCGGGATACGCTGGTCTTGCCCACACCCGGCGCCGAGGACAGCACCAGGCAGACGCCTCGGCGGTTCAACTGTTCACTCATGCCAAGCGCACGAAGGTTTCACCTTCGTGCCCCTCAAACGCCGGGCGCCGCGCATCCGCGCGGCTTGGCTTCGCCGCACCGGCGGCGGCGGCCATTCGGCCGCTCGCCCCTTCGGGGCGCAGGTCGGAACTTCGTGTGTTGTTGGTCATTCCACATTCGCCGCCTGTTCGCGCAGCCGCTCGATCGCCGCCTTCAGCTCGAGCCCGAGCCGCGTCAGCCCGACGCTGGCGGATTTCGAGCAGAGCGTATTGGCTTCCCGCACGAATTCCTGCGTGAGGAATTCCAGCTTCCGCCCCACTGCGTCATTCGCGCCCAACAGCCGCCGCGCTTCCGTGACATGGGCCGAAAGCCGGTCCAACTCCTCCCGCACATCGGAACGCTGCGCCAGCAGCGCGACTTCCTGCGCGAGCCGCTCTTCCGGGATGCGGGCGCGGGCATCGGCCTCGCCCAGTAGCTTGCCGAGATTCTCCATCAGGCGCTGGCGCTGCGCGTCCGGTTGCAGCGCGGCCTCGGCGGCGGCGGCCTCGCGCAGCGCGGCGATCTCATCGAGCAGCGCGCCGAGGATGGTCGCAAGCTGCGCCCCTTCCCGCGCGCGCGACGCGACAAGGCCCACCAGCGCCGCATCGAAGGCGGCCGCGAGTGCGGCGCGCTTCGCGTCCTCCGCCGCCTCATCGGGTTCGACGGACTCGGCGCGCAGCACGCCGGGCAGGGCCAGGATCGCTTCTGCCCGCGGCGGCGGCGCGCCTAGGCGCTGGGCGACGGAGGTCGCCAGCGCGATGGCCTGTTCCAGCGCGGCGGGATCGGGCGTCAGGCGGGGTGCCCGTTCCTCCCGCTTCAGGGTGAGGGTGGCGGAGACATTCCCGCGCTTGAGACGCTTGCCGGCGGCTTCGCGCAATCCCGATTCCATCGCATCCAGCCCATTCGGCAGCCTGAGCCGCAGATCGAGCCCGCGCCCGTTGACGCTGCGAACTTCCCAGACGAAGGACGTCCCGTCCGGCAGCGCGCCGCTTTCGCGCGCGAAGCCGGTCATGGAAACAAGCGAGGGGGCGGTGCTGGTCATGGGCGCCTTGTCCCCCGTGATGGGCGAGAGGGCAAGCATGGGCGCGTGGCCGTGGAATTCCGTGCTGGTCACCGGCGCATCCTCCGGCCTGGGGCGGGCGCTGTCAGAGGCCTGCGCGGCGCCGGGCGTCACGTTGCACCTTTCGGGGCGCGATCCGGCGCGGCTGGAGGAGGCGGCGGCCGCGTGCCGGGCGCGGGGCGCGACCGTGCGCGCGGCCGTGCTGGATGTGACGGATGCGGAGGCCATGCGGGGCTGGATCGGCGGGGCAGGGCGGCTTGATCTGGTCATCGCCAATGCCGGCATCTCCGGCGGCACGGGGGGGGCGACGGAGCCGGCGGAGCAGGCGGCACGCATCTTCGCGACCAATCTCGGCGGCGTTCTGAACACCGCGCTCCCGGCGGTCGAAGCGATGGCGGCGCAGCCGCCCGATGCGCGCGGCCTGCGCGGGCAGGTGGCGGTCATCGCCTCCATCGCCGCCTTCGTCGCAGCACCCGGCGCGCCGGCCTATTGCGCGTCGAAATCCGCCGTGCAGCGCTGGGCGGAGGCGCTGGATGCCACGGAACGTCGCCGCGGCATCCGCCTGCATGCGGTCTGCCCCGGCTATATCCGGACGCCGATGACGGCCCGGAACCCCTTCCCGATGCCCTTCCTGATGACGGCGGAGGACGCCGCCGCGCGCACCCTGCGTGGCCTGGCGGGTGGGGCGGTGCGGATCGCCTATCCGCTGCCGCTCTATCTGATGGCGCGCATCGCGGGCGGGATGCCGCCATCCTGGCGCAACGCGCTGTTCAACCGTCTGCCGGCGAAGCAGGCGCTCGACTGATTGCGATCACCGCCCGCGCCCGGCGCCGTCTAGGCTCCGCCCCCTCGACAGAGGAGGATCCAAGGTCATGAGCGGCAATGTACCGACCCGCGGCGGCGCTACCGAGGTCGCGCGCGGCGATAACGATCCCTTCACCTCGCTTCGGCGGGGGATGGACCGGCTGTTCGACCAGGTGATGGGCGGCCTGGCTTCCCCCTGGGGCCTGCCCGCCGCCTTCACCGGCCCCGGCGTGCTGAGCCCGCGCGTGGATCTGGCGGAGACCGACAAGGGGCTGGAAGTCACGGCCGAATTGCCGGGGATCGATCCCAAGGACGTCACGATCGAGATCGAGGCCGGCGTGCTGACGCTGCGCGCTGAACGCAGCAGCGAACGGCGCGAGGAGGACAAGGACAAGCGCTGGCACCTGATCGAGCGCCAGTCCGGCACCTATCTGCGCCGCTTCGCGCTGCCCTTCGACGCGGAGGCCGAGAAGGTGGAGGCACGCTTCGACAAGGGCGTGCTGACCATCTCCATCCCCCGCCCCGCCAAGGCGCGGCCGCAGGCGAAGCGGATCGAGATCAAGGCGTAGGCGCTATCGCCCAGGCGACGCGGCGGCGGGCGGGCGTGTGGTGCCGAGCCACACGCCCGCCAGCACGATGCCGCCGCCGATCAGCACGAGGGCGGAGGGAAACTCGCCGAGCATCACCGCCCCCGCCGCCGCGGCGAAGGGCGGTTGCAGATAGCCGACCATGGCGGCATCCGTGACCCGCGCCCGCGCCAGGAGCGAGAGGAACATCGTCAGCGGCAGCGCCGAGGCGAAGAGCCCGAGCACCGCGATGATCGCGAACATCTCCCAGCCCAGGTCATAGGCCCCGGCCGGCGCCAGCGGCACCGAGATCAGCGCCGCGACCCCGCCCGAGACCAATTGCTGCCCGAGCGCGAGCTGCGCCGGCGCCCCCGGCCGGACCCGCCGCGCATAGATCGTCCCCAGCGCATAGGACACGCCCGAGAGCAGGATCAGCACCCCGCCCAGGAAGCTCGCGCGGCCGGCGAAGGCATCGGGGCCGAGGATCAGCGCGATGCCGCCGAAGCCCACCAGCAGGCCGACCACCGCGCGCGGCCCCGCCCTTTCCTCCCGCAGCAGCGGCACGGCCAGCAGCGCGACGATCAGGGGGGTTGCGGCATGGATCAGCGCGGCCGGCGCGGATTCGATGCTGCGGAGCGCGAAGGCGGTCAGCAGGTTCGGCAGCCAGCCATTCGTCGTCCCCAGCACCAGCCAGTGGCGCAGCTGCAGCTTGCCGCCGAATTGGCGTGTGACCAGCAGGAAGGCCAGCACGCCGAGCGCGGCGAAGCCGCCGCGCAGTGCGGCCAGCGCGAAGGGCGACATCTCCGTCGCGACCAGGCGCAGCAGCGGGAAGGAACAGCCCCACAGCCCCCCGATGACCAGCAGGCGCCACCAGAGCGCGGGACCGGTCAGCGTCATCTGAGGCCCCGTGCCCGTTCGATCTCGCGCCACCGCGCGACGTTGCGGTTGTGCTCCTCCAGCGTGCGGGCGAAGGCGTGGCCGCCATTGCCGTCGGCGACGAAGAAGATGAATTCCGTCGCCTCCGGCTGCACCACGGCGCGGAGCGTGTCGCGGCCTGGGCTCGCGATGGGGCCGGGCGGCAGGCCGCGGATGCGGTAGGTGTTGAAGGGGTGGTCGCGGTCGAGGTCGGCGCGGGTCAGCGGCCGCTCCAGCACGCCCCCATCCGCCGCCGCATAGGCCGCTGTCGGGTCCGATTGAAGCGGCATGTTGCGGCGCAGCCGGTTGATGAAGACGCCCGCGACCCGCGCGCGTTCATCGGCCTTGCCCGTCTCGCGTTCCACGATGCTGGCGAGCACCAGCGCCTCCCGCGGGGTGCGGAGCGGCAGGTTGGGCGCGCGGGCGGCCCAGATCTCGGCCAGGGCCGCGTCCATCGCGGCATCGGCGCGCCGGACGATGGCGGCGCGGGTGTCGCCCCATTGATAGGCATAGGTCTCGGGCAGCAGCGCGCCTTCGTCGAAGGGGGGAAG
>JBIIRI010000106.1:0-12088 GCA_044341625.1 Roseomonas sp. | reverse complement strand
CGCCAATGACGCCGACATACTGGAGGACCGTTTCTGGGTCCGGGTGCAGGAGTTCTTCGGCCAGCAGGTGCCCACGCCGTTCAGCGACAACGGCGCCTTCGTGCTGAACCTGGCCGACAGCATGGCCGGCGGGGAAGCGCTGGTCGGCCTTCGGTCCCGCGGTGAATCGCTGCGTCCCTTCGGCATGGTGGACGACATCCGCCGCAGCGCGGAGGCGCAGTTCCGCCAGACCGAACGCGGCCTGCAGGAAAGGCTGGAGGCGACCGAACGGCGGCTCCGCGAATTGCGCCAGGGGCCCAGCGCCAATGCGCCAGGCGCGGCCCCGTCCAGCGCCGTCATCACCGCCGAGCAGCGCGCGGAGATCGACCGCGCGCGGGACGAGATCCGCCGCACGCGCGGCGAGCTGCGCCAGGTGCAGCTCGAACTCCGCCGCGACATCGAGGGGCTGGAGACGCTGCTGCGCGTCATCAACGTCACCCTGGTGCCGGCGCTGCTGACGATCTTCGCGATTGGCCTTGGCGTCGTCCGGGCTCGCCGGCGCGCGGAGGCGCGCTCATGACACAGATCTGGGCGGAGGCGCGGGCATGAAGCGGCGCAACCTGATCCTGCTCGGCGGCGCGGCGGCGGCGACCACCGGCGCGGTCATCCTGCTGACGCCGGACCGCACCGAGCCCCCGCCCAACTCCGCCTCCCCCCTCGCCTTCCCCGGCCTCGCGCCGCGCCTTGCGAATGCCGCGCGGATCGAGGTGGTGCGCCATGACGGAACGCTCGTCCTCCGCCGCGCCGCCAGCGGCGCCTGGGTGCTGCCGGACCGCGCCGACCACCCCGCCCGCCCCGAACGGGTGCGGGAAGTGCTGGTGGGCCTGACCGAGCTGCGGCTGATCGAACCCCGCACCGCCAACCCCGAGATGCTGGAACGCCTGGGCGTCGAAGACCCGACGCGGCCGGGCGCGACTTCGGCGCTGCTGCGGGTGCTGGATGCGAATGGCGCGCCGATCGCGGAGCTCATCGTCGGCCGGCGGCGGATGCGCGTGCAGGGCAATGTGCCCGAAAGCGTCCATGTCCGCCGCCCGAACGAAGCCCAGGCCTGGCTGGCCGAGGGCAGGCTACCGCTGGATGCCGATCCGAGCCTCTGGATCGACCGCGACATCGCCAACATCCCGCGCGACCGCGTACGCGCCGCCGAGATCCACCGCGCCGGCGAAGCCACGCTGGTGCTGCGCCGCGGCCGGGAGCTGGAGGGACCGCTTGCGGTGATCGAGCCGACCGAGACGCCGGAGCTGGATGAGATCAGCCTGGATGAGGTGGCGCGGGGCTTCGAATTCCTCACCTTCCTCGAAGTCCGCGCCGCCGCCGACATGCCGGGCGAGTGGCTGGGCGAGGCGGCGTTCGAGCTGACCGACAATCTCCGCATCGCCATCGCGGCGCGGAAGGAAGGCGAGAACCTTTGGGTCCGCCTGTCTGCCACCGGCGATGAGGAAGCCGCGCGGCTGGATGCGCACTGGCGCGGCTGGGCCTACCAAGTCGGCCAATGGAAGGAGAAAGCCTTCCTGCCGCGGATCGAGGATCTGGCGAAACAGGCGCGCAACTGATGCGCACTTTCGGTCGTGCGTCCTGCGCTGGCGGTCGCGCCCCCTCCCCAACGCGTCCCGCATGACCAACCCGCGCGAGAACCCCACACGCCCCTGGGTCGGGATCGGCGTGCTCGCCTTCCGGGGCGAGGATGTGTTGCTGATCCGCCGCGGCCGCCCCCCGCGCATGGGCGAATGGTCCCTGCCCGGCGGCGCCCAGCGCATCGGCGAACGGGCCGAGGATTGCGCGCGGCGCGAATTGCGGGAGGAAACCGGCATCGAGGTCGGCGCGCTCGACCTGCTGGCGGTGGTGGACGCCATCACGCCCGGTGAGGCCGGGGCAGGGCCGCGCTTCCACTACACGATCATCGACTACGTCGCCCGCTGGGAAGCCGGCACGCCCCGCCCGGGCGGCGATGTGACGGAGGTGGCCTGGTGCGCCTCCGCCGATCCGGCCGCCTTCGGGCTGTGGCCGGAGGCGCTGCGGGTGATCGCCCTCGCCCGGCGGCGGTTCGGTTTCCCAGGATAAGCGGCGCCGGGATAGTTTAGTATACCATCCTTAGGGTTTCCGGCATCCCAGGGCGGTGCAGCCGACTCCCCTGCCCCTTCCCGAGGTTCCTGGCGGTTTGCCGCGTGCCACGCGCGGCTTCGGCGCGCTGCGTTTCGCCGCCATCCTGCTGCCGGTCCTGGCCGTTCTCGCGGCCGGCTTCGTGACCTGGGACCGGGTCCAGGCCGAAGCCGCCGCCCGGATCGAGCGCACCGTGGACCTGCTGCGGGAGAATGCGCTGCGCGGCTTCGCCACGCAGGAGGCGATCCTGGCCGCCATCGCCCACAACGCCGCCGGGCGGGCGCCAGAGGAGTTGCGGAACGATGCCGGCTTCCACAGGCTCCTCGCCGATCTGGCAGGTTCTGGCGCGCCGCTGATCAACGGCGTGCTGGTGACCGATGGCGACTTCCGGATCGTCAGCGCGTCCTGGGAGTTCCCGGCTCGACCGGCGGATCTGTCCGACCGCGATTATGTGCTGATGCTCGCCAACCCCGATGCGGGCCACGCGCTCGGCGAACCCGTCGCCTCACGCCCGATGGGTTGGCCGGTCATCCCGGTCGCCCGCCGCGTGCCCGCGCTGCCCGGACAGGAACAGGCCCGGGGGATCGTCATCTCCTCCTTCAGTCCCGATGCGCTGGAGGCGTTCTATGCCTCGGTCGCCGCGGACCCGCACGACGTCGTCGCCCTGTTCCGCGAAGACGGCGCCGTGCTGGCACGGCACCCCGCGACGAGTGACGAGGCGGAGCCGAGCCTCAGGCCCCGCATCGCGACGATGCTCGATGCCCTGGTAACATCCGGACCGGGGGCGGCCTGGGTCGTGTCGGTGCTGGATGGACGCCGCCGCTTCACCGTGGCGCGCCGGGTCGGCGAATGGCCGGCGGTGATCGCCTATGGCGTGGATGGCGCGACGCTAAGTGCGGTCTGGCGGTGGCGCATGCTCGCCCCCCTCATCGGCGGCATGGGGGCGATGGCGCTGCTGCTGGCGTTGACGGCACTGGCCGAGCGCGGCGCCCGGCTGCAGCGCGAGCGCGCCGAGAGCCGTGCGGAAGCCGAGACGCAATTGGCGCGCGCGGGACGCGCGGCGTCGCTAGGCCTGCTCTCGGCGGGCCTGGCGCATGACCTGAAGAACCTCGTCCAGGCGGTCCACAGCGCCGCAAGGCTCATGGAACGCCACGCCGATGACGCCGCGGAGGTGCGCCATTGCGCGCGACTGCTGGCCGATGTCGCGGAGCGCGGCGGCCGCCTGGTGGAGGGGATGCTGGTCTTCGCCCGTGGCGGCGCGGCGGAGGATCCGCCGGACAACCAGCTGGACATCGCGGTCGCGCTGCGGGGGCTGTTGGAGTTGCTGTCGCGCACCCTTGGCCCCGCCTGGCAGGTCAGCGCCAACCTGGCCGATGCGCTGCCGCCCGTGCGCGGCGACCGGACCGGCTTCGAGGCGGCGGTGGTCAACCTCGCCGCCAATGCGCGGGACGCGATGCCGGCGGGCGGCGTGGTGGGGATCGAGGCGCGGGAGGCCGTGGTTTCGGAGGGCGGACCGTCGGACGGGCCCAGGCCCGGCCGCTATGTCGTCACCACGGTGCGCGACAGCGGAACGGGGATGGATCCGGCGACACTGAAGCGGCTGGGCGAGCCCTTCTTCACCACCAAACCGCCCGGCATCGGCACCGGCCTGGGGCTGGCGACGGTGCGCGGCTTCTGCGCGCGGGCGGGCGGTGCCTTCCAGGTCGAGAGCACCCCGGGCCAGGGCACCGCCACCTCCATCTGGCTGCCGTTGGCGTGAAGCCGATGCCCTATTCCGCCGCCGCGCCCCAGGCCGCGCGCTTGCGATAGAGCGTGGAGGGGCTGATGCCGAGATGCGCGGCGGCCTTCGGGATGTTGCCCTCGCAGATCTCCACCGCGCGCTCGATCGCCTCCCGTTCCAGATCGGCCAGCGGCCGGATCAGCCGCGCGGCGTCACCGGGCGCTGGCGCCGTGGCGCGCGGGGCGATGGCAGGCGCGGCCGGTGCAGCGGGCGACGCGGCGGGCTGGGGCAGCGGGACGGCGCGCAGCGGCAGCATATGCGCCTCCACCCGTTCCCCGTCATGCAGCACCACGGCGGTGCGGACCGCATTCTCCAGCTCCCGCACATTGCCCGGCCAGCGATGCGCCGCGAGCGCCGCCTTGGCATCGGCCGAGAAGCCGAGGAAGCGGCGCCCTTCCTCCGCCGCGGCGCGGGCCAGCATCGCCTCGGCGATCGCGATCACATCCTCCCCGCGTTCGCGCAGCGGCGGCAGGCGGACAGGCACGACATGCAGGCGGTAGTACAGATCCTCACGGAAGCGGCCGGCCTTCACCTCCTCCAGCGGGTCGCGGTTGGTAGCGCAGACGAAGCGGACATCGGTGCGACGCGTCTGGGTGCTGCCGACCGGCTGGAAGGTGCCGGATTGGATGAAGCGCAGCAGCTTGCCCTGCAGCGAGAGATCCATCTCGCAGAGTTCGTCGAGGAACAGCGTGCCGCCATCGGCCGCCTGCGCCGCACCGATCCGGTCGGCGACCGCGCCGGTGAAGGCGCCGCGCACATGGCCGAAGATCTCGCTTTCGATCAGGTCCTTTGGGATGGCGGCGCAGTTGATCGGGATGAAGGGCCCGGCATGGCGCGGGGAGAGCTTGTGGACGGCCTCCGCCGCCAATTCCTTGCCGGTGCCGCTTTCGCCGGTGATGAAGACCGTGGCGCGGGAGTGCGCCGCTGTCTCCAGCACGCGGTAGACGGCCTGCATCGCGGGGGCAGCACCAACGAAGCCCTGGAAGCCGTTGCGCGGCCGCCCCGCCGTCAGGTCCCGCACTTCGCGCTTCAGCGCCGCGCGTTCCAGCGCATTGGCCAGCGTCACCGCCAACCGTTCCGCCGCGAAGGGCTTCACGAGGAAGTCCGAGGCGCCGGCGCGCATCGCTTCCACCGCCGTGGCGACGGAGCCATGGGCGGTCATGATCACCACGGCCGCATCCGAATTGTCCCGCCGCAGCGCGCGCAGCACGGACAGCCCGTCGCCATCCGGCAGCCGGACATCCAGCAGCACGGCATCGGGCGGGTTGGCGCGGGCCAGGCGCAGCGCTTCCTCGGCGTTGCGGGCATGTTCCGCGACATGGCCGGCGGCGCGCAGATATTCCGTATAGACCGCCGCGAGGGAGGCGGTGTCCTCCACCAGGAGGACCCGGGCCGGGCCGTCAGCCATGCGCGGGCGCCCGCACGGCGCCGTTACGCCCAGAGCCGCTCATTCTGGAGTCCCGTGTAGAGCGAGGCGACGAACTCGCCATAGCCGTTGAACAGCCGGGTCGGCACGCGTTCCCCGGTGCCGATCAGCCGTTCCGTCGCCTGGCTCCAGCGCGGATGCGGCACTTCGGGGTTCACATTGGCCCAGAAGCCGTATTCGTTGGCCTGCTGGGTTTCCCAGAAGCTTCGCGGGCGCTGGTCGGTCAGGGTGATGCGGGTGATCGACTTGCCCGACTTGAAGCCATACTTCCACGGAAACACCACGCGGAACGGCCCGCCATTCTGCGGCGGCAGCGGACGGCCGAACATGCCGACGGGCATGAAGGTCAGTTCGTTCGCGGCTTCGGCGATGGTGCAGCCTTCGACATGCGGCCAGGGAAACCAGCTCTGCCGCAGCCCCGGCATCACGCCCTGAATCGCCGCCGTCTCGAACCGCACATACTTGGCGGAGCCGAGCGGCCGGACGAGGGAGAGCAGCTTCGACAGCTCGAACCCCGTCCAGGGCACGGTCATCGCCCAGGCCTCGACGCAGCGCAGGCGATAGACCCGTTCTTCGATCCCTATGCGGGAGATCAGGTCGTCCACGCCGAATTCGCCCGGCGCTTCCACCATGCCATCCACCCGGATCGTCCAGGGGCGGACAGGCATGCGCAGCGCGGCGGTCCAGATGCTCTTGTCGGTGCCGAATTCGTAGAAGTTGTTGTAGGTGACGGTCTCTCGCTCCGGGCTCAGCGCGCGGCCGGGCACGAAGCGCAGGTTGCGCTGCGCCGCGGGCAGGTCCGGCAGGTCCGCGGGCAGGCGCGCCCAGGGATCGGCGCCGCCCCCCTCGCCCCGGCGTAGCAGCCATTGGGCCTCCGCCGCCGCAGGCGCCAGCATGGCGCCCGCACCGGCCGCGGCCATCAGCGCGCGGCGGTTCAGAACAAGATGTTCGGGGCTCGCGTCCCGATCCGGGATTTCCCAGCCACGCCTGCGATGGACACGCATCTCGCTCTCCGCCTTCCTGGCCCGTAGCCGACAGGTTCGGTCGGGACCGGCTGGCGTCAAGGGTGGGGGATAATGGGGCGCGGTCCGCGCCGATGCTGCCGTGGCACCGATGGAAATATGAGCCCGGTGGGACTCGAACCCACGACCCCATGATTAAAAGTCACGTGCTCTACCGGCTGAGCTACGGGCTCGTCGCGCCAAGGCGCGGTGCCCGGCGCCGCTGAGGGCGCCGGGCGGGCGCTTTAGGCGTCCTGTGCCGGGGCGCTGTCAACCCCGGTGGCGGCTTCGGCAGCCGGCGCCGCCGCCGTGCCGAGCTTCATGGAGATAACGCGATCCGGTTCACGCACCATGCCGCTGCCGCCGGCGCCGCGCTTGATCTTGTCGATGGCCTCCATCCCCGACACCACGCGACCCCAGATGGTGTACTGGCCATCCAGGCTCGGCGCCGGGGCGAACATGATGAAGAACTGGCTGTTCGCGCTGTTCGGATTCGCCGTCCGCGCCATGCCGCAGGTGCCGCGCAGGAAGCGCGCCTTGGACGGGTGGCTGAACTCCGCCGCGATGTCCGGCAGGTCGGAGCCGCCGGTGCCGGTGCCCGTCGGGTCGCCGCCCTGGGCCATGAAGCCCTCGATCACGCGGTGGAAGGGCGTGTTGTCGTAGAAACCGCGCGCGGCCAGCGTGCGGATCTGCTCGACATGCTTCGGCGCGAGATCGGGCAGCAGCTCGATCGTGACGGTGCCGTCCTTGGTCTCGAGCAGCAGCGTGTTCTCAGGCGCAGGCGTGGCTTCGGTCATGGTCGTGTCCTTGGAAAGGTCGTGTCTCAGGCGCCGAGGCGGGCTCGGATCAGGCGGTCGGCCGGCGCGGGCACCATGCCGGAGGAACCGACGCCGCGCTTGATGCGGTCCACGGCTTCCATCCCCGACACCACGCGGCCCCAGATGGTGTACTGGCCATCCAGGCTCGGCGCCGGGGCGAACATGATGAAGAACTGGCTGTTGGCGCTGTTCGGGTTCTGCGCGCGGGCCATGCCGCAGGTGCCGCGCAGGAAGCGCGCGCGGCTGGCGGGGACGAATTCCGCCGCCACATCCGGCAGGCGGGACCCGCCGGTGCCGGTGCCGGTCGGATCGCCGCCCTGGGCCATGAAGCCCTCGATCACGCGGTGGAAGGGCGTGTTGTCGTAGAAGCCCTGGCCGATCAGCGTGCGGATCCGTTCCACATGGCGCGGCGCGAGATCGGGCAGGAGCTGGATGGTGACGGGACCGTCCTTCAGCTCGAAGATCGCGGTCGTCGCGTTCTGCGCGCGCAGGACGCCCGGCAGGGCGAGCGCGCCGGCGGCGCCGAGCGCGAGGCGGCGGGTCAGAAGCATCATGTCGCGTCCTTGCGGTTCCGCACGCGGGCCAGCGTGCGTTCCAGGGTCAATGCGGGAACGAAGGTCGAGATGTCGCCGCCCAGCGTCGCGATCTCCTTCACGAAGCGGGAGGAGATGAACTGGTTGGTCTCGCTCGCCATCAGGAACACCGTCTCGATCTCGGGGTCGAGGCGGTGGTTCATGCCGGTCATCTGGAACTCGTAGTCGAAATCCGTCACGGCCCGCAGGCCACGGATGATCATCTGCGCGCCAACCTCGCGCGCGAAGCCGACCAGAAGGCCCGTGAAGGGCACCACGCGAACCTCGCAGCCCGTGCGCGCGGCGATGCGGTCGGTCTCCGCGCGGACCAGCTCCACCCGTTCCTCGAGCGGGAAAAGGGGCCCCTTGCCGGCATTGATCGCCACCCCCACCACCAGCCGATCCACCAGCCGCGCGGCGCGGCCGATGACATCGATATGGCCGTTGGTGACTGGGTCGAAGGTGCCCGGATAGAGCCCGATACGCTTAGCCATGGGCGTCGGGCTCCGGCGCGGCGGCCGTGGCGCTGTCGGCGGACGGGGCGGCGCCGGCCTCGGCCGGTTCCTCCTCATCCTCCATGACCGGGAAGCAGGATGTCACGCGCTCCTCGGCGTCGGGCCGCGCGAGCCGCACGCCCATCGCGGTGCGGCCGGTGATGCGCACCTGCTCGGCGGGCGTGCGGATCACCTTGCCGCCATCGGTGACCAGCAGGATGTCCTCGCCGGGCTCGACGGTGAAGGTCGCAACAACCTCGCGGCCCGTCCGCCACTTCGCCGTCTCGCCCTTCTCGGCCTTGTCGTCGAAGCCGATGGCGCGGATGCCCTGCCCGCCGCGCCCGACCAGCCGATATTCATAGGCCGATGTGCGCTTGCCGAAGCCCTTCTCGGTAACCGCCAGGATGAATTGCTCGGCATGGGCAAGTTCCGCCTCGCGCTCGGGCGAGAGGGTGACAAGCTCGGCGCCCTCCTCCGTCTCCTCCGCGACGGCGGGCACATCGGCCTCGCCATTCTCCTCGCCGGCAGCGCGGCGCTTCTGCGCGGCGAGGCGCAGATAGGCCACGCGTTCTCCCACCGTCGCCTCCACATGGCGCAGCACGGCGAGCGAGATGACGCGGTCCTCGCCCAGCAGGCGGATGCCGCGCACGCCATCCGAGGCGCGGCCGGCGAAGACGCGCAGCGTCTCCTCCTCCGCCTGGAAGCGGATGCAGCGGCCCTGGCGGGTGGCCAGCATCACGTCGTCGCCCTCGCGGCATGTCGCCACGCCGATCAGGCTGTCGCCCTCCTCGAGCTTCATGGCGATGAGGCCGGAGGCGCGGACATTGCGGAAATCCGAGAGCTTGTTGCGCCGCACATTGCCCTGCTGGGTCGCGAAGACCAGGTGCAGGTTTTCCCACAGCGTCTCGTCCTGCGGCAGCGGCAGCACGGCGGTGACATTTTCGTCCTGCTGCAGCTGCAGCACCTGGCGAAGAGATCGCCCGCGCCCCGTCGCGCCGCCTTCGGGCAGCTGCCAGACCTTCTCTCGGAAGGCGATGCCGCGGCTGGTGAAGAACAGCACCCATTGGTGGGTATGCGCGACGAAGCTGCGGACGACGATGTCGTCCTCGCGCCGGCCCGCGCCGGTGCGCCCGCGCCCGCCACGATGCTGCGCGCGGAACACCTCGAGCCCCGTGCGCTTCACATAGCCATCGCGGGTCAGCGTCACGACCATGGTGCCGGGCTCGATCAGGCTTTCATCGTCCTGGTCGGCGACGCCGTCCATGATCTCGGTCATGCGCGGGGTTGCGATGGTGGCGCGGACGGCGGCGAGTTCCTGCGCCATCAGCTCCATGCGGCGGGGGCGGGAGGCGAGGATCGCCAGCAATTCCTGGATGGTAGCGCCCACATCGGTCAGCTCGGCCGCGATCTTCTCGCGCTCCAGCCCGGTCAGGCGTTGCAGGCGCAGCTCCAGGATGCCCTTGGCCTGGTCTTCCGTCAGCCGCACGGTGCCAGCTTCGGACAGCAGGTTGCGGTGGTCGTCCACCAGGGCGAGCAGCGGTCCGATATCGGCCGCCGGCCAGTCCCGCGCCATCAGCGCGACACGGGCGGAAGCCGCATCCGGCGCGGCGCGGATCAGCGCGATCACCTCGTCGATATTCGCAACGGCAACCGCCAGGCCGATCAGGTTGTGGCCGCGTTCGCGCGCCTTCTCCAGGCGGAAGCGGCTGCGGCGGTTGATCACCTCCTCGCGGAACTTGATGAAGGCGAGCAGCGCGTCGCGGATACCCATCAGCCGCGGCTTGCCTTCGTCGAGCGCGACGAAATTCACGCCGAAGGAGGTCTGCAGCTGCGTGAAGCGATACAGCTGGTTCAGCACGACTTCCGGCGTCGCGTCCTTCTTCAGCTCGATCACGATCCTGAGCCCGTCGCGGTCGCTTTCGTCGCGGAGGTCGGAGATTCCCTCCACCGCCTTGGCGCGCACCAGCTCCGCGATCTTCTCGATCAGCGTGGACTTGTTCACCTGGTAGGGGATCTCGGTCACGACGATCATGGACCGGCCGCCGCGCATCTCCTCGATCGTCGCGCGGGCGCGCAGCGGGATGGAGCCGCGCCCCGTCTCGAAGGCGCTGCGGATGCCGGCACGGCCGAGGATCAGGCCGCCGGTCGGGAAATCCGGGCCGGGGATGATCTGCATCAGCTCGGCCAGCGTGGTGTCGGGTTCCGCGATCAGCTTGAGCGTGGCGTCGATCACCTCACCCGGATTGTGGGTCGGGATGTTGGTGGCCATGCCGACCGCGATGCCGCCCGCGCCATTCACCAGCAGGTTCGGATAGGCGGCGGGCAGCACCCGCGGCTCTTCCGCCGTCTCGTCGTAGTTCGGCGCGAAATCGACCGTGTCTTCCTCGATCCCCGCCAGCAGCGCGGCGGCGGATTTCGCCAGGCGCGCTTCCGTGTACCGCATCGCCGCCGGCGCATCGCCGTCCATCGAGCCGAAATTGCCCTGCCCGTCGATCAGCGGCACGCGCATCGAGAAGGGCTGCGCCATGCGGACCATCGCGTCATAGATCGCGCTGTCGCCATGCGGGTGATACTTGCCCATCACGTCGCCGACGACGCGGGCCGATTTCCGGTGCGCCTTGTCGGCGGTGTTCCCCGCCTCATGCATCGCGAACAGGATGCGCCGGTGCACCGGCTTCAGCCCGTCCCGCGCATCGGGCAGCGCGCGGGCGACGATGACGCTCATCGCGTAGTCGAGGTAGGAACGCCGCATCTCCGTCTCGAGCCCCACGGGCGCGATATCGGAATGTGCGTTCGGGTCCTGCGGCGTATCGGTCAAGTCGTGGTCCTCAATTCGGCCCGGGGCGAAGCCCGGGCCGGGAAGCGCAATTCAGGCGTGCAGCCTGGATGTCAGAACGGGATGTCGTCGTCGAGGTCGCCGCCCTTGGCCGGGGCGCGCCCGCCGCCGGCACGCGGCGCACCGCCGCCAGCCGGGCGCCCGCCGCCGGCATTGTCGTCCCAGCCGCCGCGCGCAGCGCCGCCGCCGGAAGACCGGCCACCGCCATAGCCGCCACCCGACTCGCCCGGATCGCTACCCATCTCCCCGCCCGCACCGCGGCCGCCGACCAGCGACAGCTCGCCCCGGAACTGGCGCAGCACGATCTCGGTCGAGTAGCGGTCCTGGCCCGCCTGGTCCTGCCACTTCCGGGTCTCGATCTGGCCTTCCAGATAGACCTCAGAGCCCTTCCGCAGGTACTTCTCGGCGATCTCGCCCAGCTTCTCGTTGAAGATGGCGACCGAATGCCACTCGGTCCGCTCCTGCATGTTGCCCTCGCGGTCCTTGTAGCGTTCGGAGGTCGCGAGGCGCAGGTTCACCACGCGGCCGCCATTCTGGAAGTTCCGCACTTCCGGGTCGCGGCCGAGCCGGCCCAGCAGGATCACCTTGTTCACTCCGGCCATCGGTCGGAATCCTCCTCTCCGGCGCGCGGGACAGGCCGGGCGCGGGGCGTTTCTCGGGCCGGAAACTAGCCCGGCGGCGGGTTGCAGGCCAGCCATGCGGGCCGCCGCGCGACGCCCCGCACCCCACCCCGCATCACGCCCCTGGCGAAAGCTCTTCCAGCCCCATCTATATGGGCCTAGAAGCCCCAGAACACAATGCGAACGCTCGGACCGCCACGGTCCGCGCGCCGCGCTGACCGCATCGGTGCATAGATGACCGGACTGATCCGAATCCGCGGCGCGCGGGAACACAACCTCAAGAACCTCGACCTCGACATCCCGCGGGATACGCTGACCGTGGTCACGGGGCTGTCGGGGTCGGGCAAGTCCTCGCTGGCCTTCGACACGATCTACGCCGAGGGGCAGCGTCGCTATGTCGAA
>JBIIRI010000244.1:0-3726 GCA_044341625.1 Roseomonas sp. | reverse complement strand
TGATGAGGTGGCTGTTGAAGATGCCGGTCAGGGACATCCAGGTCTCGGCGATCTTCTCGACGATCCGCGCATAGCTCGTCGCCGACAGGCCGAGGCCGCCATACTCGGCCGGGATCGTCGCCCCGAACAGGCCGAGCGCCTTCATCTGCTCGACCATCTCATGCGGGTATTCGTCCGCATGTTCCAGCCGCAGCACATGCGGGCGCACATCGCGCTCCAGCCATTTCTCGATCGCGTCGAGCAGCGCGTCATCCTCGTCGGTGAGGCGCGTCGCGTTGATGTCCATGGCCAGGCTCCCCGCAAAGTTGTCCGGACAAATAGGCGGCCGGGGTTTTTCCGTCAATCGCGCGCCGCGAGCGTCGCCACCAGCGCGGAGACATCCGCCAGTCCTTCCACGCCCGCGACCATGTCGCGCAGGCGGCGGGCGCGGGCTTCCGGCACGGCGGGTTCCGCGTGGCGGCAGCAGCGGAAGAACTTCTCCTCGTTCTCCGCATCGGTCAGCGGGGCGTCCGGGTGGCCGTAGACATGCGGCAGGTGGATGCCGTGCACGGCGCCGGAAGCCAGCCGAACCTCGATGTATTGCGGGTCGAGCGCGTTCTCATCCGTATTGCCGTCGGGCTCGTGGCGAACCTTGGCCGCGAAGTGGTGCACGCGCGGATCGCGCAGCGCCTCGCCCCGGAAATCCGGCACGTCGCAGCGGCCCTTCGCCAGATACACGCCGGCCACGAAAGGCAGGCATAGCTTGGCGTAGTTGGAGGCCGGGTCCGGCACATCGGGCCGGCCGACCAGGCGGCGCACCAGCGGCGGCACGCGGCAGATCACCTCCGCGATGTCGTCCGGCGCGAAGCCGTGCTGCGCCATCAGGTCGCGCAGCCCGTGCACGACACCGTGGGTTAGACGGCCGGAGGGGAAGGGCTTGTGCGCGAGCTGCGTGATCTGCCATTCCCGGCCCAGCGCGGCTTCGATGCGGTCGGCGTGCAGCTGCCCGTCCTCGATCAGCGTGTAGTAGCCGTAGCGGCCGGTGAAGACATCGACCGGTCCCTGCATGCCTGCGGCCGCGAGGTCCGCGGCCGCGATGGCGCCGCGCGCGTTGAAGCCGATCTGCAGGCCGAGCAGGGGCGAGCCTTCCAGATGCGGCTGCAGCGTGCCGCAGGTCTGGCCGTACATATGGCCGAAGGCGCTGCGGATCGTCGCGGCGTCGAAGCCCGCGAGGCTCGCGATGCCGGCCGTCGCGCCGAAACCGCCGGCGGTGGCGGGGCGGAAGAAGCGCAGCGGCGAATCCGTCGCGACGCCAAGCAGCCCCGCCACATCCACGCCCACCGCCATCGCGGTCACCAGCCGCTTGCCATCCACCGGCCGCCCGCGCGCGGCTTCGCGTTCCGACCAGGTGAGCAGCGCCGACAGCAGGGTTGCCATCGGGTGCACCACGGCGCCTTCATGGACGCAGTCGAATTCCAGGCAATGGATCAGATAGGCATTCACGATGGCGGCCGAGCCGGCCGACATGCGCGAACCGTCGAGCCAGGCGGTCGATTCCTCGCCCGGACCCCAGGACCGCGCCAGGTCGCAGACGGCGCCGACATTCGCGCCGCTGCTGCCGGCGAGACCCACGCCGAGCGTATCCAGCAGGAAGGTCTTCGCCGCCCGGAGCGCGGCGGGCGGCAGGCTCTCGTAGCGGGTTTCGGCGGCGTGGGCGGCGAAGGCCGCGGCGATGTCGTAGGTCATGTGGCGGCGGGCTCCGCAGGGGCGGGGGTGGTGGCGGCGAAGGCGCGCGCGATCTGCAGGCGCGTGGCGAACCACACGCCGCTCTTGCTCCGCGCATGCTGGATGAAGCGGTCGAAGGCGCGGATGCGGCCGGGACGGCCGATGATGCGGAGGTGCACGCCAAGCGACATCATCCGCGGCGCCGCCGCACCTTCCTCATGCAGCACGTCGAAGGTCTCGATGGCGTAGTCCAGCCATTGTTCGGGCGTGTAGCCGGGCGCGAGCCAGAACTTCATGTCGTTGGTGTCGAGCGCATAGGGCACGAGGACGATCGCGCGCGGCCCGGCATCCGTCTCCACCACGTCCCAGCGCGGCACATCGTCCGAGAAATCGTCCATGTGGTAGAGGAAGCCTTCCTCCGCCAGCGTGCGGCGCAGCCGGGGTGAATGCAGGTAGCGCGATAGCCAGCCGAGCGGACGCTGCCCTGTGGTGGCGCGGATGCTGTCCACGGCCTTGCGGACGAAATCGCGTTCGCGCGCTTCGTCGTAGGAGAATTGGTGGACCCAGCGCCAGCCATGGCTGCAGGGCTCGTGCAGCCCCCCGCTCAGCGCCCGCGCGATATCGGGCGCGCGTTCCAGGGCGAGCGCGGCTGCGGTGAAGGTGGCCGGCACGCCATGTTTCGCCAGCACCGCGCCCACGCGCGGCCAACCGGCGCGGATTCCATACAGATAGTTGGATTCATTGGCGAAATTGCGGATCGGGATCTTGAGATGGACGCCGAGCTCGTCCACCGGCTCCGGCCCCTTGTCGCCGTCGCGGAGCGACATCTCCGCGCCTTCTTCGACATTGACGACGAGGCTGAGCGCAAGGCGGGCATCGGATGGCCACATGCGGGGCTGTCCCTGGGATTGTCCGGACAAATGCTAGCGCCGCCTTTTACCCACGTGAAGCTCACCCCTCCTGGCGCTGGAGCCGCATCGCATAGGTGAAGCGGTCGGCCGGGTGCCAACTGCGGGAGACCAGCAGCGTTTCCCCGCCCGCCAGCAGGTAGCGCCGCATGAAGAACATGCCGACCTCGCGCGGCCGGCGGCGCAGCGCCGTGGCGACGGCGGCGGGCATCGGGCCCGCCGTGATCTCCTGCACCACTTCCACGACCTCCACGCCGAATCGCTGTTCGATCGCATGGTGGATGGCGCCGCGTTCCGGCAGGTCGGGCGCGATGCCGGCGAAGCGCGGCTGGATCAGCACTTCGGTCCGCGCCAGAGGGCGGCCATCCTGCCCGATGCGGAGCCCTTCCACCTTCAGCCAGGCTTCGCCCGCCACCCCCATCGTTTGCGCCGCTTCCTCATGCGTCAGCGGCATCAGGTCCCGGCGTTCGATTCGCAGGCGGGTGTCGGCGGCGTATTGCATCAGCCCGTCGATGTTGCGGATCGAATGCACATCGGCGCTGCGCGGTTCCCTCGCCACCACCATGCTGCCGGCGCCTTGGCGGCGTTCGACGAGCCCTGCCTCCACCAGGCGGCGCAGCGCTTCCCGTACCGTGTGGCGCGACACTTTCAGCGCGTGGCACAGCTCCGCTTCCGTCGGCAGCAGCGTGCCGACGGGGTGGCGGCCTTCGGCGATGGCGTCGCGCAGGCGCTGCTCGATCCGGGCGTAAAGCGGCGGGCGCGGGGGCATGGCGTGTCAGTGCTTCTCCAGCAGCGCGCCGAAGCCCTGGACCCGGTCCATGATCCCGTTCTGGCGCAGCGCCCACCAATAGGTCGCGGTGTTGATGGCGATCACGGGCTTGTCGAGCCAGAATTCCGCCACCGCCGCCAGCCGCGCCATGGCCAGGTTCGTGCCGACCTGGACGATCGCGTCGACGGACGGGTCGTTCAGCTCGATGATCGCGTCGCGCAGCTGGCGTTCCGACACATGCGCGATGGCGACCGGGCTTTCGCATTTCAGCCCCTTCAGCGCCGCGACCTCGTAGCCGCAATCGTTGAAGAAGCGGATCACCTGGCGGTCGCCGATGGGCTGGTA
>JBIIRI010000105.1:0-12205 GCA_044341625.1 Roseomonas sp. | reverse complement strand
GGTGGGGGTTGGGGTTGGGGTCGGAGTGGGCGTGGGTTCCGGCGTCGGCTCGGGTCCGGGTGTCGGCGTGGGTTCCGGGGTCGGCGTCGGCATGGGGACGGGTTCCGGCTCGGGCACCGGCGGCGCCGGCGGCGGGGCGCTGCCGCCATCCTCCAGCGGCGTCACGCTCGTCCCGATCCTGAGCCCGCTCGCCTGCACCCAGATCGGCAGGCCCTGGTCGTCATAGACCGCATTGCCCCGGCCCGTGCCGTCGGCGCCGCCAAGCCGCCCATAGCCCCAGCCGTAATGCAGCGCGCCATCCGCGGGGACGGCACCGTCGAAGCTCACCAGCAGCGTGTCGGCATCCACCACTTCGACACCCGTGCCCGACACCTCGCCGCCATTGCCGCGCACCGACCAGCCGACGCCATCCGCGGCATCGCCATCCAGCGCCGCGAAACCCGCCGCGCCGTCATGCGCGACATCGACCAGCACCCGGTTGCCGCCGGCCAGCGCCGCGCGGACCACCTGCGGACCCGCATCGGCGATGTTGCCGCCGGCCTCGGCCACCGGTGAGCCGGGGCGCGCATAGTCGGCGAAGGACTCCGCGATCGCGCGGGCGGAGCGCAGCAGCGTCTGCATCCCGTCCTCGGGATCCATGTGCGACCCGCCATATTCCCGCGTGCCGTCATTGCCGTCGTAATTGTCATTGTCGATATCGGTATCGAGCGTCCGCGCCGCGATCGCGGCGTTGAAGCCGCCATCGGCGGCCAGCCGCTCCATCCCCTCGCGGATCGCGTTGTGGCCGGAATCCTGCCCCCAATAGGGCATCGCCGAGACGAACAGATACGGCGTGCTATCTGGCCCCTGCCCCAGCGCCGCCCTGACCTGCTCCGCATCGAAGCGCACCGCGGATACCCATTCATCCGCGGTCAGCGATCCGTTGGCGCTGTCATATTCGCTGTGGAACCAGAGCGTCGCGGTCGGGTCGTCCTTCTGGTCGGCGGGCAGGCCTTCGACCTTGTTGAGCAGCGCGGATTCCAGCCCGTTGCGCCACCCGCCGCCATCCCGCGAGACCCAGTCGCCGATGAAGGCCGTGCCGCCGAAGGCCGTCGCCTGGCTTTCATCGTAGCGTTCATAGATCAGGGACACGCTGTCATTGGTGCCGTCGAAGCCGAGCAGGCGATTGACTTCCTGCACCAGCGCGCCGGAACCGGCCCAGCCATTGCTTTCCATCGCGAGGATCGCATTCGACTGGCCGCGGACGAGGATGTTGAGATTCATCGGAGGGGCTCCCTGGCCTCTTGGTGGTCAGGGACGCCGCGCCGGATCGGGCAAGGCGCGGCACGCGTCGGGGCATCCGGCGGTCAGGCCCCGCCGGCCATGGCTCCTCGGTGCTCGTGTCTGGCCCGGCCCGGCCCCATTCTGGGAAACGCGACGCCGGCCCGGCCGCCTCACCGCTGGGGCAAGGGGCTCGGGATGACGTCACGTCTAAGTGTATACGATATGCACGTCAACGTGAATCGCCGCCCGTCGGTTGCATCGGGCCCAGCAGCCGATCCGCCAGGGCGGCAAGCCCGCGCAGCGGCACGCCGAGCCAGGCGGGGCGGTTATTTGCCTCATAGGCCAGCTCGTAGGCCGCCTTCTCCAGCTGGAACAGCTCCAGCGCCTGCGCCTCCGCCGGCGGCGCCCCCGCCTCGGCCTGCCAGGTGGCGCGATAGGCGTGCAGCACGGCCCGCCCCGCCGCCTGCCGCCATTGCGCGATCAGCTGCGCCCGTCGCCCGGTGGGCGCGGCGGTCGCCGTGCCGCTCTCCTCCGTCGCCGCCGCGATGGCGGCGGCGTAGTCGAGGCTCCGCAGCAGACCGGCCACGTCGCGCCAGCCGCTCGCCTTGGTCCGCCGCGTCGCCAGCGGGCGATCCGGCTCGCCCTCGAAATCCAGGATCACCGCATCGCCGGTCGCGACCAGCACCTGGCCCAGATGGAAATCGCCATGGATGCGCGTGGCGGCCAGACCCTCGAGCCCCGGCGCGGCCGCCCGGATCGCCGCCAGCAGCGCCGCGCGGCGCGCCAGCAGCCCCTGCGCCAGCGCCGGCTCCGCCACCGACAGCGCGGCACCGGGCCGGTCCAGGATATCCAGCGCGCGCGCAACCTCCTGCGCCACCTGCTCCGCCCAGCGCCCGGCCATCGCGGCATCGGCGACCTCCGGCGCGAAGGCCGGATCGGCGGAGGGCCGCGCCAGCACCAGATGCAGCTGCGCCAGCCGCCGCCCCATCGCCTCGGCCAGCGGCACATAGCCTTCGAGCGGCGCGTCCGGCTCGGCTTCGGTCAGCGCCGCCTCATCCACCGTCCGCGCCAGCCAATCCAGCGTCCAGGCCCAGGCATCGCCCTGGTTGGGCGCATAGGCGTGCAGCAGCATCAGCGTATGCGGCGTGCCATCCGGCGCGCAGCGCACCACCTCTGCCAGCAGTGCCGGCGTGCCGGCATAGCCGGCTTCCGTCAGGTGCCGCGCCATCTCGGCCTCCGGGTGCAGGCCGGGCTGGAGGCGGCGGAGCAGCTTCAGCACCACCGCATCCCCGATCACGAGGGAGGTGTTGGATTGCTCGGCCCCGATGCGGCGGATCTCCGGCATATCCGGCAGGTGCAGCGCGGCGAGACCGGGTGTGGGCTGGAAGCGGATCTCGCCCGCCGCCGTCATGACCCGCCGCCCCGCCAGCAGCGCGGCGAGCACGGCGCGGGGGAAGGCATCGGTCGCGCAGGCATCGGTCAGCAGCCCGATCCGGGCACCCTGGCGGAGCCGCGCCAGGGCAAGCTGGCCGGCGGGCTTCGCGGCCTCCGCCTCCGCGACCTGCGCCAGCGGCAGCAGCCAGCGCGCCTCCCCCGGTGTTTCGACCTCCGCCAGCAGCAGACCATCGCCCTCGGACAGCGGCACGGCATAGGCGAGCTTCGCGCTGCGCGGCGCCTGCTGCTTCAGCGCGAACCAGCGGCGGCGCTTCAGCCAGGCGGGCAGGATTTCGCGTTCCAGCGCATGGGCGGCATCGGCGGTCAGCCAGGCCGCGCCGGCGCGGGCGACCAGGGTGCGGAGTTCCGGCAGCGGCTCGGGCGGCGGCACATGCCAGGGCGGCAGCGCGGCGCCCTGTGGTGCGAGCAGGAACCAATGGAAACCATAGGGCGGCAGGGTCAGCACATAGGGCAGCGCGCCGATGGGGGGGAATGGCGTGCCGCCCAGCATCTCCACCGGCACGCGCCCGGCCAGGTCCGGCAATTCCAGCTCCACCGCCTGCGCGGCGCGGGAGAGGTTGAAGACGCAGAGGATGACTTCCTCCTCCCATTCCCGCAGATAGGCCAGGACCTTGCGGTTGCCGGGGTAGAGCAGCCGCATCGCACCGCGCCCGAAGGCCCGGCTGCGCTTGCGAACCGCCAGCATTCGCCGCGTCCAGTTCAGCAGGCTCGACGGGTCGCGCAGCTGGCTTTCCACATTGACCGCCTGGAAGCCGTAGAGCGGGTCCTGGATCGGCGGCAGAACCAGCGCCGCCGGATCGGCGCGGGAAAAGCCGCCATTGCGGTCGGGCGACCATTGCATCGGCGTCCGTACCCCGTCGCGGTCGCGGAGATAGACATTGTCGCCCATGCCGATCTCGTCGCCGTAATAGATCACCGGCGTCCCCGGCATCGAGAACAGCAGGCCCTTCATCAGCTCGATCCGCCGCCGGTCGCGTTCCATCAACGGCGCAAGGCGGCGCCGGATGCCGAGGTTGATCCGAGCCCGCCGATCGGCCGCATAGACCTGCCAGAGCGCGTCGCGCTCGGCATCCGTCACCATCTCCAGCGTCAGCTCGTCATGGTTCCGCAGGAAGACGGCCCATTGGCAGCCATCCGGGATGGCGGGCGTTTGGCGGAGGATGTCGGTGATGGGGAAGCGGTCCTCCTGCGCGACGGCCATGTACATCCGCGGCATCAGGGGGAAGTGGAAGCACATGTGGCATTCGTCGCCCTGGCCGAAATACTGCTGGACGTCCTCGGGCCACATATTCGCCTCGGCCAGCAGCAGGCGGTTGGGGTAGCGGGCGTCGAGCTCGGCGCGGATGCGCTTCAGGATGGCGTGGGTCTCGGGCAGGTTCTCATTGCCCGTGCCCTCGCGTTCCACGAGATAGGGCACGGCATCCAGCCGCAGCCCATCCACGCCGAGCGCCAGCCAGAACCGCATCACGCGCAGCACCGCCGCCAGCACGCGCGGATTGTCGAAATTCAGGTCGGGCTGGTGGCTGTAGAAGCGGTGCCAGTAATAGGCCTTCGCCACCGGATCCCAGCACCAGTTCGACGCTTCCGTGTCGCAGAAGATCACCCGCGTGCCGGCATAGCGCTTGTCGGTGTCGGACCAGACATACATCTCGCGCGCCCGCGATCCGGGCGGGGCGCGGCGCGCGCGCTGGAACCAGGGATGCTCGCTGGAGGTATGGTTGATGACGAGTTCCGTGATCACCTTCAGCCCGCGCGCATGCGCGGCATCCACCAGGCGCCGCACATCGGACAGCCGCCCGTAATCCGGATGCACCCCGGTGTAGTCCGAGATGTCGTAGCCATCATCCTTCAGCGGCGAGGGGTAGAAAGGCAGCAGCCAGATGGCATCCACGCCAAGCCCGGCCACATGGTCCAGCCGCGCGATCAGCCCGGCGAAATCGCCGATCCCGTCATCGTTGCTGTCCATGAAGGATTTCGGGTGGAGCTGGTAGATGACCGCGTCGCGCCACCACAGCGGCTCCCGCGCTGCCCGATCCGCTTCGCGCCGTGCCATGCCGCCTCCCTTTCGCGGAACGGCAACGCGCGCATGGGGGCACCGTTCCGGCGGTGCCCCTTCGGCGTCAGGCTGGGTACGTTAGTAGATGTCGGGCTCCGGGGTCGCGGCGCCGGCTTCCAGGAACTTCAGGTCGCAGCCCTCATCGGCCTGCGTCACCTGGTCGAGATACATCGACGTCCAGCCGCGCTCATAGCGGCGCGGGGGCGGCGTCCAGGCCGCGCGGCGGCGCTCCATCTCGGCTTCCTCCACCAGCAGGTCGAGCTTGCGGTTCGGCACGTCCAGCCGGATCAGGTCGCCATCCCGCACGAAGGCGAGCGGCCCGCCGACATGGCTCTCGGGCGCCACATGCAGCACGCAGGTGCCGTAGCTGGTGCCGGACATGCGCGAATCGCTCAGCCGCACCATGTCGCGCACGCCCTGTTCCAGCAGCTTCTTGGGGATGGGCATCATGCCCCATTCCGGCATGCCCGGCCCGCCCTGCGGGCCTGAGGATTTCAGCACCAGCACGCTGTCCGCCGTGACCTCCAGCGCCGGATCGTCGAGGCGCTTCTTCAGGTCGGCGTAATTCTCGAAAACCACCGCCGGGCCGGTATGCGTCAGCAGCCGCGGATCGGCGGCGCTGGTCTTGATCACCGCCCCCTTCGGCGCCAGCGATCCCTTCAGCACCGCGACCCCGCCTTCGGCCTGCAAGGGCTTGTCGAGCGGGCGGATCACGTCGTCGTCGAAGACTTCGGCATCCGCGATCTCCTCACCCATCGTGCGGCCCGTCACGGTCCGCGCCGACAGGTCCAGATGCGGCGCGAGGCGCTTGAGGAAGGCGCGCGATCCGCCGGCGTAGTGGAAATCCTCCATCAGATGCGTGTCGCCGTTGGGACGGAGATTGGCGATCAGCGGCACGCGGCGGCTGATCGCGTCGAAGCGTTCCAGGTCCAGCTGCAGCCCGGCGCGGCGCGCCATGGCGATGATGTGGATGATGGCGTTGGTCGAGCCGCCGAAGGCCATCGTCGCCGCCACCGCATTGTCGATGCTGCCCTGGGTCAGCATCGAAGCCGGCGTCAGATCCTCCCACACCATCTCCACGATCCGCCGCCCGGCATCGGTCGCCATGCGCGGATGATTGGCATCCGCCGCGGGGATGGAGGACGCGCCGGGCAGAGAAAGCCCCATCGCCTCCACCGCCAGCATCATCGTGGCCGCCGTGCCGGCAGTCATGCAGGTGCCGAAGCTGCGGGCGATGCCGGCTTCCATGTCCTTCCACTGGGCCTGGGTGATGTTCCCCGCCCGCAATTCCGCATTGTACTTCCAAACATCGGAACCCGAGCCCAGCGTCTTGCCCCGCCAATTGCCGCGCAGCATCGGCCCGGCGGGGACGAAGACGAAGGGCAGCCCCGCCGACAGCGCGCCCATGGTCAGCCCCGGCGGCGTCTTGTCGCAGCCGCCGAGCAGCACCAGCCCGTCGCAGGGCTGGCTGCGCGCCAGCTCCTCCGTCTCGATCGCCAGCAGGTTGCGATAGAGCATGCTGGACGGCTTCATATATTGCTCGGTCACCGGATGCGCCGGCAATTCGACGGGGAAGCCGCCGGCCTGCCAGACGCCGCGCTTCACCTCCTCCGCCCGCGTGCGGAAGTGGAAGTGGCAGGGCGACAGCTCGGACCAGGTGTTGACGATGCCGATCACCGGCTTGCCGCGAAAATCGGCCTCCGAGAAGCCCATCTGCAACATGCGGGAGCGGTGGCCGAAGGCGCGGAGGTCATCCACGCCGAACCAGCGATGGCTGCGAAGCTGCTCTGGCGTCTTGCGGGCCATGCGGCCTTCCTCCCCCTGTGTCGAAGGGCGCGGAGCCTGCCACCCCGGCGCCCGCCGGGCCAGGGGGGGATCGCTTGAGGCTACCGCTTGACCGGCCCGGCCACCGCCCGCAGCTTCGCGCCCATGACACCCGGATCCGCCCTGCCCGCCTTCCAGCCCAGCCGGCCGCTGCGCGCGCTGGTCCTGGACAGCCGCTTTCCGGACCGGTTCCAGCACCTGGCGCCCGCGCTGGCGGAACGCATGGGCGTGCAGGTGGTCTCGATGGGGGAGGCCGATGCACCACGCCTGCCGGGGGTACGCCAGCACCTGCATTACGGCCCGCCGCGCGCGACGCCCGACCAGACCCACACTTATCTGAAGCCGATGGATGCGGCGGTGCGGCGCGGCCAGGCGGTGGCCAGCCGGCTGATCGAGGCGCGCGACAAGGAAGGGCTCGCGCCGGACATCGTCATCTGCCCCGCCAGTTCAGGCGAGGCGCTGTATGTGAAGGACGTCTTCCCGCGGGCGCGGGTGCTGCAATTCTGCGAAGGCTATGAGAACGGCCAGGATGCCGGCGACGGGCCGGCGCTCGGCGTGGACGCCATGGCGCGCCTGCGGACGCGCAACGCCGCCCAGCTTCTGGCGCTGCAATCCGCCGATTGGGGCTTCGCGCCCACCGAATGGCAGCGCGGGCTCTACCCCGATTGGGCGCGGCGCCGGATCACGACCATCCCGGACGGCATCGACACGGCGCGCTGCGCCCCGCGCGGGGGGCTGCCCTTCCGCACCCCGGCCGGGCTGGAATTCCGCAAGGGCGATCCGGTGATCTCCTTCGTCGCCAGCAGGCTGGACCCGCAGCGCGGCCTCGGCGCCTTTCTCGGCGCGCTGGCGCTGATGCAGCAGGCGCGGCCCGATCTGCAGGCGGTGGTGGTCGGCGGCGAGGATGCCATAAAGGGACCGAGGCCCGGCAACCTCGACTTCTCGCGCATCCACGTCACCGGCGCGCTGCCGCAGGATGCGCTGCATGCGCTGTTCCGCGTCACCGCCGCGCATATCCACCTGTCCCACCCCACCACGCTGTCCCGTTCGATGCTGGAGGCAATGGCCTGCGGGGCCGTGGTGGTCGCCGCCGACACACCACCGGTCAGGGAGGCGATCGCGCATGGCAAGGCCGGGCTGCTGGTGCCCTTCGCCGATTCCGCCGCGATCGCAGGCGCGGTGCTGGGCGTGGCGGCCGAACCCGACGCCCACGCGCATCTGGCGGAGGCCGGGCGCCAGGCCATCGTCGCGCGCCACGACCTGTACAGTATCTGCCTGCCGCGCCAGCTCGACCTGATCGAGCGCGTCGCTGCCGGCCAAATGGCGGAAGAAGAGTAATGGATCAGCGCGTCGCCATCATCGGTGCCGGCCCGGTCGGGCTGGTGCTCGCGCTTCGCCTCGCGACCCTCGGCATCCCGAGCACGGTGCTGGAGGCGGAGGCGGATATCGTGGAGGAACTCCGCGCCTCCACCTTCCACCCGCCGACGCTCGACATGCTGGACACGCTCGGCCTCGGGGCGCCGCTGGTCGCGCAGGGGCTGGTCACGCCGACCTGGCAGATCCGCCGGCATGAGGATGGCGCGCGCGCGGTCTTCGACCTCGGCGTGCTGAAGGAGGATACGGCCCATCCCTATCGGCTGCAGGCCGAGCAATGGCGGCTGTCGCGGCTGGTGGTCGCGAAGCTGCGCGCGGAGCATGCGGGGCTGGTCGATCTGCGCTTCGGCTGCCGCGCCGACCAGGTGGCGCAGGACGAGGATGGGGTGACGATCTCGGGGGCGGGCTTCGACCCGCTGCGCGTGCCCTTCGCCATCGGCTGCGACGGGGCGCGGAGCGCGGTGCGGCGGGCCATGGGGCTCGACTTCCCCGGCGACACCTATCCCGAGACGACGATACTCGCGACCACGCCCTTCGACTTCGCGGCCGCGTTCGAAGGCCTGTCCAACGTCAACTACATCTGGACCCGCCACGCCGCCTTCAGCGGCACCTTCAGCCTGCTCCGCGTGCCCGGGAAATGGCGCGCGAGCCTCTACCCCGCCCCCGGCGAAACCGTGGAGGACGCGCAGCGGCCGGAGGCGGTGGAGCGCAAGCTGCAGGCGATCCACCCCAAACCCACGCCCTATGACGTGCCCGACCTGCGCCCCTATCGCGTCCACCAGCGGATCGTCGCGGACTACCGGCGCGGGCGTTTGCTGCTGGCCGGCGACGCGGCGCATCTGAACAGCCCGTCAGGCGGCATGGGGATGAATGGCGGCATCCATGACGCGATGGAACTGGCCGCGACCCTCGCCCCGGTCTGGCGCGGAGAGGCCGAGGCGGAGCTGCTCGACCGCTACACCCGCCGCCGGCGCCCGGTGGCGGAAGCCGAGATCATCGCCCAGGCCGACCGCAACCGGGCCCGGATGCGAGAGACGGACCCGGGCCGGCGGGCGGAGATGCTGGCCGACCTCCAGCGAATCGCCGGCGACCCGGCCCGCGCGCGCGACCACCTGCTGCGGTCTTCCATGATCGCGGGGCTCAGGAAGGCGGCGGCGGTCGCCTGACGGCGCTGGCCGGTGGACGGGGATCGGCAACGATCCCCCTGGGAGGCCCCGGAACGGGCCTTCATCCCGCTGTCATAATTCTGTAAAAGGCACTTAACGCGGCACCGATACCCAGCCCGCGGCCAACCCAACCTGGGAGAGGAAAAGCCACATGTTCCGCCGTACGCTCATGGCCGGCGCCGTCGCGCTCGGCCTGGCCGGTGCCGCCGCACCCGCCGCCGCGCAACCCGTCGACATCCAGTTCTGGCACGGTCTGACCCAGCCGCTGGGCGGCATGCTCGAGCAGATCGCCGCCGACTTCAACGCGACGCAGAACCAGTACCGCATCCAGGCGAGCTTCCGCGGCGCATATCCGGAGACGATGGTCGCCGCGATCGCCGCCTTCCGCGCCAGCCAGGCGCCGCACATCGTGCAGATGTTCGAGGTCGGCACGGGCACGATGATGGCCGCCGGCCGCGCCATCAAGCCGCTGCATGAGCTGCTGGCGGAGACCAACACCCGCATCGACTTCAACGACTACCTGCCGGGCGTCCGTGGCTACTACAGCCTGCCGGATGGGCGGATGATGTCGATGCCGTTCAACAGCTCGACCTCGGTGGTGTTCTACAACAAGGACGCCTTCCGCCGCGCGAACCTGAACCCCGACCAGTTCCCCGCGACCTGGGAAGGCGTCGAAGCCGCGGCCCGCGCGCTGCGCGCCGCCGGCGTCACCTGCCCGATGACCTCCGCCTGGCCCACCTGGACGCAGATCGAGCAGTTCAGCGCGATCCACAACATCCCGCTGGCGACCCAGGGCAACGGCATGGGCGGCCTGAACGCGGAGCTGCGGATCAACAACCCGCTGATGCTGCGCCACATCAGCAACCTGGTGACCTGGCAGCGCGAAGGCCTGTTCCGCTACGGCGGCCGCGACGGCGCGGCGGATGCGCTGTTCCCGTCGGGCGAATGCGCGATGATCTTCGCCTCCTCCGGCCTGCGCGCGCGCATCCAGCGCGAAGCGCAGTTCCAGTGGGGGGTCGGCATGCTGCCCGTCTACCAGGGCACGACGCCGATCAACTCCATCATCGGCGGCGCCAGCTTCTGGGTGATGAACCGCGGCCCGAACGCGCAGCGTAGCGCGGCGGAGCACCAGGGCATCGCGCAGTTCTTCGCCTATATCGCGCGGCCGGAAGTGGCGGCGAAGTGGCACACCGATACGGGCTTCCTGCCCGTGACGCGCACGGCCTTCGAACAGGTCCGCGCCACCGGCTTCTACAATCAGCCCGCCAATGCCGGCGCCGACATCCCCATCCAGCAGATGCTGCGCGGCGGCGGGCAGATGACGGAGAACTCGATGGGCATCCGCCTCGGCGGCTTCGTCGAGATCCGGACGATTATCCAGGAGGAACTGGAGCGCGCCTTCCAGGGCCAGCAGACCGCCGAACAGGCGCTGGCCAATGCGACGACCCGCGGCAACGTGGTGCTGCGGAACTTCGAGCGCCAGAACCGCGGCGGCTGAACAAGCGGGCGTGAATGAGGGGGGCGGGCCGCGCGCCCGCCCCCTTCGCATTTGGGCCGGGGAGACGAGCGATGCGGAAGAAGGTTATCTTCAAGGGCGTAGCCCTGCCCTGGCTGCTGCTGCTGCCGCAGGTCGTCATCACCGGCGTCTTCTTCTTCTGGCCTGCGGGCCAAGCCATCTACAGCTCCTTCCTGCGCGAGGACGCCTTCGGCCTGTCGCGCGAATTCGTGGGGCTCGAGAATTTCCAGGATGTGCTGTCCGACCCCAACTACGCGGCGGCGATCTGGAACACGGTCGTCTTCTCCTCCTCCGTCGCCGTCATCGCGCTGGGCGCGGCGCTGTTCCTGGCCGTGCAGGCGGACAAGGCGATCCGCGGCGCGGATGGCTACAAGACGATGCTGATCTGGCCCTATGCGGTCGCGCCCGCGGTGGCCGCCGTGCTTTGGCTGTTCATGTTCCACCCGCAGATCGGCCTGTTCGGGCGCTTCCTGAACGGCATCGGCATACGCTGGGACTACAAGGTGAATGGCGACCAGGCGATGCTGCTGGTCATCCTCGCCGCCGCCTGGAAGCAGGTGAGCTACAACTTCATCTTCTTCCTCGCCGGGCTGCAATCCATCCCCCGCGCGGTGCTGGAAGCCGCCGCCATCGACGGCGCACGGCCGGCGCGGCGCTTCTGGACCATCATCTTTCCCCTACTGGCGCCGACCAGCTTCTTCCTGCTGGTAGTGAACGTGGTCTACGCCTTCTTCGACACCTTCGGCACGATCCACGCGCTGACCCAGGGCGGGCCGGGCCAGGCGACCTCGACGCTGATCTACAAGGTCTATGTCGATGGCGTGCAGAACCTGAATTTCGGTTCGTCGGCCGCGCAGAGCGTGATCCTGATGGCCATCGTCATCGCGCTGACCGCGATCCAGTTCAGGTTCATCGAGCGGAAGGTGCATTATTGATGATGCCCTCGCGCAAGAAGCCCTCTCCACCCAGAGGGGGGAAGAGCGCCGGCGCAGTGCGCCGTCGGGGTGAGGGGGGCTCAACCACCACGGCCCAGCCTTTCCCCAACACGCGCCACGATATCCGCCAGGACGCCATCGAGATTGGCCGCGACCTCGGAATCCCAGTAGCGCAAGACCAGCCATCCCATTGCCGCAAGCCGCGAATCGCGCGCGACATCCGCCGCGTCGCCGTGCTGGCCGCCATCAAGCTCGATCACCACACGCGCCTCGACGCAAGCGAAGTCCGCGGTGAATGGCGGGATCGGGTGCTGGCGACGAATCTTGAAGCCGTGCTGGCGGGTGCGCAGCGCCGACCACAGGCGGCGTTCCATCTCCGTCGGCTCGCGACGAAGACGACGCGCCCTGGCATGGGATCGCGGGGAAGGCATGCACCCGGAGCCTATCGTGCCGACTGGATCGTTCCAACCGTGAAGCCCCCCTCACCCACCCCTCTCCCCCCTGGGGGGGGAGAGGGCTTTGTCGGGCCGCTGCCATGCTGATGCGCGACACCGCGGCGGAAGACCTCCGCCTCGCCCGGATCACCGAACGCCGCCAGGCGCGCAGCCGCTGGATC
>JBIIRI010000242.1:0-3770 GCA_044341625.1 Roseomonas sp. | reverse complement strand
CGCGATCCGCGGCATGACGGCACGACCGGCGCGATCGCCGGCATCGTCGAGACCGGGACGAGCGGTCCCGTCGGCTCCACCGTGACGCCTGACGGGCGGCATCTGCTCGTCGGCTCGGCGGAAGCGCCGGGGGCCGAGGATGGCGGGGTGGAAGTGACCGCGATCGCGCGCGACACGATGCAGGTCGCGGCGCGGATCCGGCTGCGCGATGGCGGCGGGACGCCGGTGCGCGATTCCCCGCACCCGGATTTCGGCCGCTTCCCCAACCCGAACGGCATCGCCGTCAGCCCGCGCGGCACGGGCTGGCTGCTGACCGCCAATGGCGGCACCGACGATGTTTCGATCATCGACCTGGCGGCAGGGCTGGCCGGTGACCCAGGGGCTGAGGTGGCCCGCGTGCCGGTACAGAGCGGCGGCTTCGGGATCCAGGTCTCGCCCGATGGCAACCTCGCCGCCGTGGCGGCGCGCGAGAGCATGCGGACCGGCGCCTTCGGCAACACGGTCAGCCTGATCGACATCGCCGCGCGGCGGGAAGTGTCCCGCATCCGTGTGGGCACCGACGACCCGGCGGTGGGCACGCGTCCCTTCGTCGCGGCCTTCACGCCGGATGGCCGGCATCTGGTGGCGTCCTGCTTCGCCTCCGGCACGGTCTCTCTCATCGAGCTTGCCTCGGGCCGCGAAGTGTCGCGCCTGGCGCTGGAGGACCCGACCGGCGGCCCGGCCCAGCCGCGCGGCATCGCGATCTCCGCCGATGGCGCCTGGGCGGCGGTGACGGGCGGTAAGAAGCGCGGCCCACGCAGCAGCGTGCTGTGGATGCTCGATCTTGCGCGTTTCGCGCCGACATCCCGCGTGACGGGTATCGGCAACGAAACCTACCTGCTGGGCATCCTGCCCGCCGGGCGGTGACGGCGACGCCCGGCTCGACCGGGCGGCGGGCGGGACGCCCGGCCTCGCGCGCGCGGCCGGGCCCTGCTATCCTGGCTGCGTGAACATCCTTGCCCCGACGCGCGCCAGGCTGCAGATCGAGGTCGTCTTCGACCTCGTCTGTCCGTGGTGCTACCTCGGCGTGCACCGGCTGCGCCGGACGCTTCGGGCGCGGCCGGATCTCGGCGCGGATCTGCTCTGGCGGCCCTTCCTGCTGAACCCGGATATCGCGCCCGGCGGCGTCTCCCGCCACGATTACATGCTGCGGAAATTCGGCGGCGAGGAACGGGCGCGGCGCCTGCACGCCACCATCGCCGAACTCGGCCGGGCCGAAGGCCTGCGCTTCGCCTTCGACCGCATACGCCGCATCCCGCCCTCGCTCGACGCCCATCGCCTGGTGCGCTTCGCCGACCGGCAGGGGCTGGCCGATGGCGCCGTCCACGCGCTGTTCGAGGCCTATTTCTGCGAGGGCCAGGATATCGGCGACCACGCCGTGCTGGCCGCGATCGCCGAAGGGCTGGGCCTGGAGGCGGCCGCGACCCGCCGCTTCCTGGCCGGGCAGCAGGAGGCGGAGGCGGTGCATGCCGACAACCTCCGCGCCCATCGCCTCGGCATCAACGGCGTGCCCTGCTTTGTCGTGCAGGGCCGCCACGCCATCGCCGGGGCGCAGGAGCCGGAAGTGCTGGAACGCCTGCTGGATGTGGCGCTGGTCGAAGCCTGATCCCTTCCCCGTTCAGCGCTTCCAGCGGCCGGGGAAGGGAATGGGCTTCGTCGTCGCGCCGCCCTTCGGGGCGGGCGGCAGCGTGGCCGGGCGGAAGACGGTCTTCTTCAATTGCGGGCCGGACGGCTTCGCGGGCGGCGGCGGGGCGGCGGGCTTCGCGAGTTTGGGCGCGGCGGGCACCTTGCCCTGCGCCACCTCCGCCAACGCCGCCAGCAGCCCGCGCGCCTCCCGGATGCGGGCGTCGTAGGGCATCTCCCGCACCATGGCGAGCTTGTGGTCGGGGCGGAGCTTGATGGCATCCCCCTGCCCCGCCACCCATTGCACCAGCGCCGCCGGATTGGCGAAGCGGTTGGCCCGGAAGCCGAGCACCAGGCCCTTCGGCCCGACATCCAGCTTCTCCACCCCCGCCGCGCGGCACAGCTGCTTCAGCATCACCACCCGCAGCAGCGTCTCCGCCTCTGGCGGCAGCGGGCCGAAGCGGTCGGCGAGTTCGGCGGCCATTGCCTCGGTCTCCGCCTCGCTCTGCAGGCCGCCGATGCGGCGATAGAGGCCAAGGCGCACCGGCAGGTCGCGCACATAGGCCTCGGGCAGCATCACCGGCAGGCCGAGATTGATCTGCGGCGTCCAGTCGCGATCCTCGGCCTGCGGCGCGGCGCCGCCATGCTTCAGCTCCGCCACCGCTTCCTCCAGCATCTGCTGGTAGAGCTCGATGCCCACTTCGCGGATCTGTCCCGACTGCTCGTCGCCCAGGAGATTGCCCGCGCCGCGGATGTCGAGGTCGTGGGAGGCGAGCGTGAAGCCGGCACCGAGATTATCCAGCGTCTGCATGACGCCCAGCCGCTTTTCCGCCGCCGCCGATAGCCGGTGCGTCTGCGGCCAGGTCAGATAGGCATAGCCGCGCTGCTTGCCGCGCCCGACGCGCCCGCGCAGCTGATAGAGCTGCGCCAGGCCGAACATGTCCGCACGGTGGATCAGCAGCGTGTTCACCGCCGGCATGTCGAGCCCGCTTTCGACGATGTTGGTGGACAGCAGGATATCCGCCTTCTGGTCGCCGAATTCGGTCATCACGCGTTCCAGCTCGGTCGGCGAAAGCCGGCCATGGGCTTCGGCGATGCGGGCTTCCGGCACGATTTCCGCCAGGCGTTCGCGCAGGCGCGGCAGGTCTTCCAGCCGTGGGGCCACGCAGAACACCTGCCCGCCCCGAAAACGCTCGCGCTGGATCGCTTCGCGGATCACCACGCCATCCCAGGGCATGATGAAGGTCCGCACCGCCAGCCGGTCTACCGGCGGGGTGGCGATCACGCTCATCTCCCGCACGCCGGTCAGCGCCAGTTGCAACGTGCGCGGGATGGGTGTGGCGGTCAGCGTCAGCACATGCACATCGGCCTTGAGCTGCTTGAGGCGCTCCTTATGCGCCACGCCGAAATGCTGCTCCTCATCGATGATGACGAGGCCGAGATCGGCGAACTCCACGCCCTTGGCCAGCAGCGCATGGGTGCCGACGACGATGTTGATATGGCCGTCGCGAACGCCGTCGCGCACGGCCTGCGCGTCCTTCGCCGTGACCATGCGCGACAGCTGGGCGATGCGGATCGGCAGGCCTTCGAAGCGCGTCATGAAGGTGCGGCTGTGCTGGCGCGCGAGCAGCGTGGTGGGCACCACCACCGCCACCTGCGCCCCTGACATCGCCACGCAGAAGGCGGCGCGGAGCGCGACCTCGGTCTTGCCGAAGCCGACATCGCCGCAGATCAACCGGTCCATCGGCTTGCCGGAGGAAAGGTCCTCCAGCACATCGGCGATCGCGCGCTGCTGGTCCTCGGTCTCGGCGAAGGGGAAGCGGGCGCAGAATTCGTCCCAGGCGCCTTCGGGCGGGATGGCGGCGACCGCTTCCCGCGTCGCGCGTTCGGCGGCGATGCGGATCAGCGCGCCGGCCATGTCGGCGATGCGCTGCTTCGCCTTGGCCTTGCGTGCCTGCCACGCCCCGCCGCCCAGCTTGTCGAGCGGCACGCCCGCGCTTTCGCTGCCGAAGCGCGACAGGATCTCGATATTCTCGACCGGCAGGAACAGCTTGTCGCCGCCATCATAGATCAGCCGGAGGCATTCATGCGCCGCGCCGCTGACCTCG
>JBIIRI010000241.1:0-3813 GCA_044341625.1 Roseomonas sp. | reverse complement strand
CGGCAGCGCCCCGCCGCCGGCGCCGCCGGTGCCCGAGCCGGAACCCGTCCCCATGCCGACGCCGACCCCGGAACCCACGCCGACACCCGGACCCGAGCCGACGCCGGAACCCACGCCCACTCCGACGCCAACCCCAACCCCCACCCCAACCCCGACCCCGATACCCACCCCAACGCCGACACCGACTCCGACGCCGGAACCCACGCCCACGCCGCCGCCGGCCGCCGGGCTCGACCTGACCGGCACCGCCGGGCGGGACAGGCTGGTGGGCTCTGATCTGGCCGACAGGCTCGATGGCGCCGCCGGGCGCGACCGCCTCTTGGGCGGGGCGGGGGATGACGTCCTGCTCGGCGGGGAAGGCCGCGACCAGCTGCGCGGTGACGCGGGCGACGACCAGCTCGATGCCGGCACCGGCCGTGACCGGCTCTATGGCGGCGCCGGCGATGACTGGCTGAAGGGCGGCGATGGCCGCGACACGCTGCTGGGCGATGCGGGCTCCGACGACCTTCAGGGCGGCGCGGGCAGCGATGTGCTCCGTGGCGGGGCCGATCATGACGGGCTGACCGGCGGCGCGGGGCGGGACACCTTCGTCTTCGCGCGCGGCGACGGGCCGGACTGGATCGTGGATTTCGAGGCGGGCGTGGAGACGCTGCGGCTCGAAGGCATCACGGCCGATGAGGTCACCCAGACGCTGCGGAGCTACTGGGAGTACGAAGGGCTTGAACTGACCTTCGGCGATGGCGACCAGATCTACCTCCAGGGCGTCACCGCGCCGCTGGCGGAGCGCGACTTGGTCTTCGGCTGACCATGCCTTCCCCCTCCTCCGCGATCGTGGGGGAGGGGGAACCGCTCCCGGCGCCCTCATGCACCCCTAGCCCGCGCCGCTGGGTCTGCTTAACTCGCTGTCATGAGCGCCACCTCCATCGCCTTCACGCTGAACGGACAGGCCCAGGCCCTGCCCGTCGGCACATCGCCCACCACCTCGCTGCTCGATTGGCTGCGCGGCCAGTCCCAAGGCGGGCAGGGCCTGACCGGCACCAAGGAAGGCTGCGCCGAGGGCGATTGCGGCGCCTGCACTGTGGTGCTGGAAGGCGCGGATGGCAGCCGCACGCCGGTCAATGCCTGCCTGACATTGCTCGGCCAGTTGCATGGCCGCGCCATCCGCACGGTGGAAGGGTTGCGCGGCGCGGATGGCGCGCCGCACCCGATCCAGATCGCCATGGCCGAGAGCGACGGCACGCAATGCGGCTTCTGCACGCCGGGCATCGTGATGACCGCCTGGGCGCATGCCCGCCAGGGCGGCGAGATCCATGAAGCGCTGGCCGGGAATCTCTGCCGCTGCACCGGCTATCGCCCGATCGTCGAGGTGTTCGAGAAGATCGCCCCCGACGAGACACCGCCGCCCGTGCTGCCTCCCATCGCCTCCGCGCGTTTCGAGGCGCCGGGGCAGGTCTTCCACCTGCCGGCGACGCTGGCGGAATTGCTGGCGTTGCGCGCCGCGCATCCCGGGGCCTGGCTGCTGGCCGGCGGCACCGACCTGTCGCTCCGCGTCTCCGACCATCGCGAGATCCCGCCCGCCGTCATCTGCCTGCTGAACGTGCCGGACCTGCATGCGGAGGAGGTCTCGCCACAGGGGCTCACCATCGGCGCGGCGGTGCCCTATGGCCGGCTGCTCGATCTCTGTCGCGCCGAGGCTGGCTTCGCGCCCTTCGCCGCGCTGCTCGCGCGGCTCGGCTCGCGGCAGATCCGCGGGCTCGGCACGCTGGGCGGCAATCTCGGCACCGCGTCGCCCATCGGGGATTCGCTGCCGCCGCTGGTGGCGCTGGGCGCGGTGGTGCGGGTGGCGTCCGTCCGTGGGGCGCGGGAGATGCCGGTGGACGCCTTCCTCACCGGCTATCGCCAGACGGCGTTGGCGGCGGACGAGGTGGTGGTCTCCGTCACCATCCCCCGCCCGGGGCGGGATGCGATCTTTGCCTGTGAGAAGATCAGCAAGCGCCACGACCAGGACATCTCGACCGTCGGCGCCGCGCTGTTGCTGCGGATGCGGGACAGCGTGGTCACGGAAGCGCGGCTCGCCTTCGGCGGCGTCGGCGCCACGGTGGTCCGCGCCGCGGGCGCCGAGGCCGCGCTGCTGGGCCGGCCCTTGGATGCCGCGAGCGTCGCGGATGCCGCCGCCGCGCTGGCCGGCGACATCGCGCCGCTGTCGGATTGGCGCGGATCGGCCGCCTATCGGCTGGCGGTCGCGCAGGGGCTGCTGCACCGGCTGCATCTGCGCGCGACGCGCCCCGACCTGCCGCATGAGGTCCATGATGTCGCGGAGAGCGTGTGATGGACGGCACGAATTCCCTGCCCCGCAAGGGCGCCGGCGCCGCGCTGCGCCATGACAGCGCGCTGAAGCACACGACCGGCGAGGCGCGCTACGCCGACGACATCCCCGATGTCCCCGGCACGTTGCATGCGGCGCTGGTCCTCGCCCCCATCCCACATGGGCGGCTGGTGGCGCTGGACACCGAGGCCGCGCGTGCCATGCCGGGCGTGGTCGCGATCCTCGGCCCGCGCGACATCCCTGGCGAGAACGACGTCTCGCCGGCCGCGAAGGGTGAGCCGCTGTTTGCCGATCCGCTGGTGGAATTCGCCGGTATGCCGCTGGCCCTCGTCGTCGCCACCACGCGCGACCAGGCGCTGCGCGCGGCGGCGGCGGTGAAGCCGGAGATCTTGCCGCTCGATCCGGTGCTGAGCATCGAGCACGCGCTGGAACTCGGCCAGAATGTCGTCCCCCCCCAGGTGATCCGCCGGGGCGATGCCGCCGCCGCCATCGCCGCCGCGCCGCGCCGCCTTTCGGCGGAATTCCGCGCCGGCGGGCAGGAGCATTTCTACCTGGAAGGCCAGGTGGCGCTGGCGACGCCCGGCGAGGCCGGGGACATCACCGTCGTCTCCTCCACCCAGCACCCGTCCGAGGGGCAGCACATCGTCGCCCGCGTGCTGGGCTGCGCCTACAACGCCGTCACCGTCATCTGTCGCCGCATGGGCGGCGGCTTCGGCGGCAAGGAGAGCAACGCAAGCTGGGTCGCCGCGGCGGCCGCGCTCGCGGCGCGCGCGACGGGCCGCCCCGTGAAGCTGCGGCTCGCGCGGCGTGCCGACATGATCGCGACCGGCAAGCGCCATCCCTTCCTGTATCGCTGGACCGCCGGCTTCGACGCCACCGGCCGCATCGCGGGGCTGGAGGCGCTGTTGGCCGCCGATGGGGGCTGGAGCCTCGACATGTCGGGCGGCGTGGTGTTCCGCGCCGTGACCCATGCAGTGAATTGCTGCGACGTGCCGGCGCTGACGCTGACGGCACAGGCGGTGAAGACCAACACAGTCTCCCACACCGCCTTCCGCGGCTTCGGCGGCCCGCAGGGCGCGCTGCTGATGGAGGATGTGATCCACCGCGTCGCCGCCGCCTGCGGCCTGCCGGCAGAGGAGGTGCGGGCGCGCAACTTCCTCGGCAGCCACGGCAATTCAGACGAACTGCCCTATGGCCAGCGCGTGGAGGGCGACCTGATCGCGCGCTGTTGGGCGGAAGCGCGGGCCGATTCCGATTGGGATCGCCGCCGCGCGGAGATCGCGGCCTTCAACGCATCCCACCCTACGCTGCGGCGTGGCCTGGGTTCGATGGTGCTGGCCTTTGGCATCTCCTTCGGCATTCAGCACCTGAACCAGGCCGGCGCGCTGGTGCATGTCTATTCCGACGGCTCGATCCGCCTGAACCATGGCGGCACGGAGATGGGGCAGGGGCTGTTCGTGAAGATCGCCCAGGTCGTGACGGAGGTC
>JBIIRI010000015.1:0-34357 GCA_044341625.1 Roseomonas sp. | reverse complement strand
CGCGGGCCGAAGAGCGCGGGGAGCGCGCCCGTCAGGAACCCCGCCACCTTCCAGATCGGCAGCAGCCGCGAACGCTGCGCCTGCGGCAGCAACTGCTCCAGCAGGTCGAGATGCCCCTGTTCCGTCGCGCCGTGTCGCGCGGCGAAGTCGCGCACGCCCGGATCGCGCGCCACCGCCAGGATGCCGCGATAGATCATCACCGCCCCCGTCTCCCCCGCATGGTCGGAGCGCAATTCGCGCACCAGCCAATCCGGGATGGGCGGCAGCGAGGCCAGCGGCGGGGCGATCAGCGGCTTGCGGTCATGGGTCATGATGGGGCGGATGTGGCGCCGCGCCGGCGGGCCGCAAGGCGGCCGGCGGGCCTCACCCCTCATCCCACCGGCGCGGCATCCACCACATGCAGCGACACGCTGAGATTGTCGTTCCAGCTTTCCGCCCGCAGATGCCCCGCCAGATGCAGGTGCCCGCCGCCCAGCAGCGCATGGGCCAGCGGCCCGTCCTTCGCGCGGAAGCAGATCGCCTTCAGCCGCCCGCCGCCGCCTTCGCCTTCCAGGAAGGCGCGCACCGTATTGCCTTCCTTCCCGACGCGATCCGCCCGCACCACGCGGGCGCGGCCGAGCGCGAAGACCGGTTCGTCATTCCCTGCGCCGAAGGGGGCGAGGCGCGAGACCTCCTGCGCCATGGCAACCGTCGCCGCCGGCACGGCGAGGCTGCCTTCCACCGGCAGATCGGCCGCGCTCGGCAGCGTGGCGGCATGGGCAAGCCGCTCATCGAGGAAGGCGTGCACCTCCGCCGCCCGCCCGGCGAGGAAGGAGAAGCCGGCTGCCATGGCGTGGCCGCCGCCCGTCTCTAGCAGCCCGGCCTGCCGCGCGGCGATGATGGCGGCGCCGAGATCGACGCCCGGCACCGACCGGCCCGATCCCTTCGCCAGACCCGCAGCCAGCCCCGCGACGCAGGCGGGGCGGTTGAACTTCTCCTTGATCCGGCCGGCGACGATGCCGACGACGCCCGGATGCCAGCCCTCGCCGGACACCAATATCACCGGATGGCCGCGATCGGCCTGGATCTGCGCGGCTTCGAAGGCGGCGGTCAGAACATCGGCCTCCACCTCCTGCCGGCGCTTGTTCACGGCGTCCAGCGTCTCCGCCATCACGCGCGCTTCGACGGGGTCGTCTTCCACCAGCAGGCGCAGGCCGAGATCGGATTCGTGGATGCGCCCCGACGCGTTGATGCGCGGGCCGAGCAGGAAGCCGAGCGTATGGGCGGATGGCGCGTCCTTGGCCTGGGCGACCTCGAGCAGGGCTGCGATCCCCGCGCGGTCGCGCCGCGCCATCACCTTCAGCCCCTGCGTCACCAGCGCCCGGTTCAGCCCGGTCAGCGGCATCACGTCGCAGACCGTGGCCAGCGCCACCAGATCCAGGTAGCCGCGCAGATCGGGTTCCGCGGTCGCGGCGAAATGGCCGCGCCGGCGCAATTCGCGCAGCGTCGCGACGGCGGCCAGGAAGGCGACGCCCGCGGCGCAGAGCGTCTTGAGCCCGCTCTCGCAATCCAGCCGGTTCGGGTTCACCGCCGCGCGCACGCGCGGCACCGGGCCTTCGGCCTTGTGGTGGTCCAGGATCACGACATCGGCGCGGTTATGCGCGACGGCCAGCGCCGCCTCCGCCGCGATGCCGCAATCGACGGTGACGATCAGCGTCGCGCCACGGTCGCAGAGCGCGCTGATGGCCGCCGGGTTGGGGCCGTAGCCCTCATTCAGCCGGTCGGGGACGTAGTGGACGACGGCGCAGCCCAATTCGCGCAGCAGCCGCACCATCAGCGCGCCGGAACACGCGCCGTCCACGTCGTAGTCGCCGAACACCGCGACGGATTCGCCGCGCTGCACCGCATCGGCCAGCCGCGCCGCCGCGCTGTCCATGTCGCGCAGCGTCGAGGGATCGGGCATCAGCGCGCGGAGCGTGGGCTCGAGGAACGCCGGCGCGTCATCCAGCCCCACGCCGCGCGCGGCCAGCAGCCGCCCGACCAGTTCGGGCAGGCCGAGCCGCTGCGCGATGCCGAGCCCGGTCCGCGCATCCCCCTGCCGCCAGATCCAGCGCCGCCCCGTCGCGGAGCGTTCGACGCCGAGGACCGGTCCCTCGGCCCCCGTCACGCGATGAAGGCCGCGGGCTTCAGCGCGAAATTGTGATGCCCCTCGACATAGCGCACCGTGCCGGATTTCGATCGCATGACGATCGAATGGGTGACGGCGCCGGTGCCGAAATGGCGGACGCCGCGCAGCATCGGGCCGGTGGTCACGCCGGTCGCGGCGAACATCACGTCGCCCTTCGCCATGTCTTCCAGTTCGTAGATGCGGTTGGGGTCGGTCACGCCCATCTCGCGGGCGCGGGCGATCTGTTCCTCATTCTCGAACATCAGGCGGCCCTGCATCTGGCCGCCGATGCAGCGCAGCGCGGCCGCCGCCAGCACGCCCTCCGGCGCGCCGCCCGAACCCATGTAGATATCGACGCCGGTATCGACCTGCGACACCGCGACGACGCCGGAGACATCGCCATCCGGGATCATCATGATCCGCGCGCCGGCGGCGCGGCAGCGCTTCACGATTTCCTTGTGCCGATCGCGGTCGAGCAGGCAGACGACGAGGTCGGAGACGGAGCGCTGCTTGGCCTTGGCCAGTTCGCGGAGGTTCTCCTCCACGCTGGCCTGCAGGTTCACGACGCCGGGTGGCAGGCCGGGGCCGACGGCCAGCTTGTCCATGTAGATGTCGGGCGCGTGCAGGAAGCCGCCCTTCTGGGCGAGCGCCACGGTGGCCATCGCGTTCGGCCCGCCCTTGGCGGTGATGGAAGTGCCTTCCAGCGGATCGACGGCGATATCGACCTCCTGCCCGCCGCCGGCGCGGGCGTAGAGCCCGACCTTCTCGCCGATATAGAGCATCGGCGCCTCATCCATCTCGCCTTCGCCGATCACGACGGTGCCGGAGATGGCGACGGTGTCGAAGGCCTTCCGCATTGCTTCCACCGCCGCGCCGTCCGCCGCATTCTTGTCGCCGCGCCCCATCCAGCGGCTGGCCGCGAGCGCCGCGGCTTCCGTCACGCGGACGAGTTCGAGGGCCAGGTTGCGGTCGACGGGGACGTGGGGGTCGGTCTCGGCCATGGCGCGATGCTCCTGTGTTTCGGGCGCCCTTATACCAGCGCGGCCGGCGGGGGGGAGACGGGGCGGGAGACGCGCGTCCCGCTCTCAGAATCGTAGAAGGAGCCGGGCGAAGACGGCATCTTCCGACAAGGCCGCGACGCCCACGCCCTCGGGCTGGCGGGTCAGCCGGCGGACGGCTTCCAGGTCCAGCTGCAAGCCCTCGTCGAATTGCAGCCGCACCCCGCCGCCCCAGGACGCGACCTCCCGGTCCTGGCCCGCCGGGCCATTGTCCCAGGCGCGGCCCTCGTCGCGGAACAGGTAGAATTGCGTGCCGAGCCGCAAGGCCGGCCCGCCCGGCCAATCCGGCGGCATGGCGAGGTCGAGCGTCCGGCCCAGCTGCAATTCCAGCGTCCCTGCCAGCGCCCGGTCGCCCGTGACCTGGCCCGCATAGAAGCCGCGGCCCAGCCGGTTGCCGCCGAGGTAGAATTTCTCCGCCGGCGGCAGCACATCGTCGCTCCATTGGCCCGCGACCAGGCCAAGCAGGGACAGCAGCCACCCCTCGGACGGCATGGCCAGCGGCTGGTTGCGGCTGGCTTCCGCGACGAGCTTGGCGAAGCCGAACTCGCTGCCCGCCCGCGCATGGCCCCCGGCCGCGCCATCGCTCGCGCCCAGCGCCTCGATGCCCTGGCTGAACCGGAGAAGGCCGGTGGTGACGGCGGCGGCCGGGGCGGTGGCGAGCCAGGCATCCTGCACCGCCCCATCCGCGCCGAAGCGGAGCGCGCGCACGGAATCGAAGCTCTGGCGGGTCCGGGGCTCGCCGGGGGCGAGGCGGGCCTCGACCTCGGATTCGAAGGCGTCGAACTGGCCGGTCAGCGTCAGGTTCAGCGGCCGGCTGCGGATCAGCGGATAGGCAAGGCCCAGCCCGCCCACCCGCGTTTCTCCCGCATAGCCGATGGCGGCCAGCGCCGAGCCCGGCTCCGCCCGCCCCGCGCCGGCATAAAGCCGAAGCCGCAGGCCGGAGGCGCCGAGGAACATCTCCTCCGTCACCTGGAGGAAGCCCTGGCCGTTGCCGTCGGTCTGGAGCAGCGCGATCTCGGTCCGCTCGCCGAGCGCGGTCAGGCTGTTCAACTGCGCGACGGCCAGCCCCTGCCAGCGCCCGGTCAGCGGATAGCCGCGATTGTCGAGGGTCGCGAAGCCGGAGACCGGGCGGCGCGCGAGGCGCACCACGAGTTCGAGTGCCCCCGGCTCCCCGGCGATGGGCCGCAACACGCCCTGCGCGGTGACGCCGGGGATATCGCCCGCCAGCAGCAGGGCGCGTTCCAGCGCGGCGGCCGGCAGGGGGCGCTGATGCAGCACGGGCTCCAGGAAGCGCCGCGCCTGGCGGCTGGCGGGGCCGATCTCCTCCCCCTCCAGCCGCAGCGCCGCGACATGGCCTTCCGTCACCGCCAGGGTCAGCGTCGCCCGGCCATCCGTCTGGGGGCCGAGCCTCGCGGCCACCGCGACATAGGGGAACCCCGCCGCGCGATAGGCGCCGAGCAGGGCCAGCCGCGCATCCTCGATCTCGGCGAGCGTGATCTCCCGCCCCTCGACCGCGTCGAGCACGGCGCGCAGCCGGGACGGGGGCAGGGCCGTGCTGCCTTCGACGCTCGCGCGGCCGAGGGCGACGCGGCGTGTCTCACCGGGGCCGCCGATGCGGGCAGGTTCGGGCGGCAGCAGGCGCGGGCCAAGGGCGGGGGCCTCGGCCGGTGCCGTGCGTTCGATCACGCCGGGCAGTGGGGGCGGCAGGCCGGCGGGCTGCTGCGCCAGGGCTTGCGACGCCAGGAGGAGGGCGGGCAGCATCAAGGGCAGGGGGGGCGCACCGCGCCGAAGCAATTGCATGACCCTCCCCATCGCCGGCGCCGCCGCCCGAATGGACGAAGTCGGAATGAAACGGAAGAGTGCGGGATGCGGGCCTCGACCTCAACCCGCGGTGGTGGCCTACACCGGGCGGCGGGGTGGTGCTAAATCCCGCGCGCAGCAAGCGCCCGTAGCTCAGCTGGATAGAGCATCGGATTTCTACTCCGTAGGTCGGGGGTTCGAATCCCTCCGGGCGCGCTGTCCAACCCCCTGGCGAGGTCGGTTCGGCATTCCTTCGGCCGAAAAAAATCTTTGCCCAGCTGGCCGTGGCCGCAGCCATGTCTGTCTCCCACACCGCGCCGCCGGGGAAGGCAAGCGATGCGGTCATGCGGCTTCGGCATGCATCAACCTTCGAACCTCTGCCGATGGACGCGGTGCCCTGCTGGAAACCGTGGCGCCGACGGCCTTATCTCTCAGGCCCGGACGGGGTCGCCCGTCATCCTTCCCCAACCCGAGGAGAGCCAGCGCCATGGACGCCAACCTGCCGATGGATGGCATCGTCGATGGCTTCTGGGGCGCCGTGGGCCACACCCCCCTGATCCGCCTGCGCCGCGCTTCCGAGGCGACGGGGTGCGAGATCCTGGGGAAGGCGGAATTCATGAATCCCGGCGGGTCGGTGAAGGACCGCGCCGCGCTTGGCATCCTGCGGGACGCCATGGCGCAGGGGCGGCTGGTGCCCGGCCAGCCCGGCACCATCGTGGAAGGCACCGCCGGCAATACCGGCATCGGCATCGCGCTGGCGGCCAATGCGATGGGCTGGCGCAGCGTGATCGTGGTGCCGGAGACCCAGGCGAAGGAGAAGCTCGATTACCTCCGCATGATCGGCGCCGATCTGCGGCTGGTGCCCGCGAAACCCTTCGCCGATCCGGGCAACTACGTCCATGTCTCCCGCCGCCTGGCGGAGGAGATGGGGGCGGTCTGGGCCAACCAGTTCGACAACCTCGCCAACGCCGCCGCGCATGAGGCAACCACCGGCCCCGAGATCTGGGCCCAGACCGGCGGCCGGATCGACGCCTTCACCTGCGCCTGCGGCACCGGCGGCACGTTGGCCGGCGTCGCGCGGGCGCTGAAGGCCCGCGATGCCGGCGTGCGGATCGTGCTGGCGGACCCGGAGGGCAGCGCGCTGGCCTCCTGGGTGAAGACCGGGGCTTTGAAGGCCAGCGGGAGTTCGATCACCGAAGGCATCGGCCAGGCCGCCCGCGCGCCGGGCAACCTCGCCCAGGCGCGCGAGTTGATCGATGACGCCGTGACCATCCCGGATGCGGAGGCACTGACGGAAGTCTTCGACCTGCAGGCGCAGGAAGGGATTTCGGTCGGCGGCAGCGCGGGGCTGAATGTCGCCGCCGCCATCCGCGTCGCACGCGATCTCGGGCCCGGGCACCGGGTGGTGACGATCCTCTGCGACGGCGCGGCGCGCTACCAATCCAAGCTGTTCAACCCGGATTTCCTGCGGTCGAAGGGCCTGCCCGTGCCGCCCTGGATGGCGTGAGCGATCCATGGAGATCGTCGAACTCGCCCGCACCATCCGCGCCCGCGACCCGGCCCGCCCCGGCTGGGCGGAGGCGGTGTTCTGCTATGCCGGTCTGCACGCGGTGCTGTGGCATCGCCTGTCCCATGCGCTGTGGCGCGTCGGGCTGCGCGGGCTTGGCCGCTTCTCCTCCCATCTTGCGCGGATGCTGACGGGGATCGAGATCCATCCCGGCGCGCGCATCGGCCGGCGGCTGTTCATCGATCACGGCATGGGCGTGGTGATCGGCGAGACGGCGGAGATCGGCGACGACGTGCTGATCTATCACGGCGTCACGCTGGGCGGCCTGTCGGGCCAGGCGGGCAAGCGGCACCCGACCATCGAGGATCATGTGACCATCGGCGCCGGCGCGCAGGTGCTGGGGCCGTTTCGGGTGGGGCAGGGGGCGCGGATCGGGGCGAATGCGGTGGTGGTGGGCCCCGTCGCGCCCGGCTGCACCGTGGTCGGCATCCCCGCCCGCCCGCCCAAGGGCTCGGCCTGCGATCTGGGTGGCATCGGCTATGGCCTTGGATCTCTGGATGAGGACCCGGTGGGCGAGCAACTCGCCGCGCTCCGCGCCGAGATCGCGGCGCTGCGGGAGGAGATCGCGCGGGTGAAGGCAGGGCCGGAGACGCCGCAATCCCAGCCCGCCCATTGCGACGGGTTCTGACCGCCCCGCCTTGACGGGTTTGGCCACCCGGCCAAGTCTCCGCCCGCAGGAAGGGGACGCGCATGAGCCAGGACGAGAACCCGCTGCTGGTGACGCGCGAGGGCCCGGTGGTCCGCGCCGTCCTGAACCGCCCCGCCCGCCGCAATGCGATGAATGAGGCGCTGGTCGCCCGCCTTGATGTGCTGCTGGCCGATCTGAAGGGCGACACGACTGCGCGAGTGCTGGTGATCTCCGGCGCCGCCGGGCATTTCTGCGCCGGGCTCGACCTGAACGAGGTCGGCAAGGCGGAGGACCCGGCCGCGAAGCTCGCCCGGCAGCAGGAGCGTAACCGCAAGACCGGCGGGCGCTTCCAGGCCATCTCGGACCTGCCGCAGGTGGTGATCGCGGCGGTCGAGGGCAGCGCCTTCGCGGGCGGCCTGGGCTTCGTCTGCGCGGCCGATATCGCGCTGGCCGCCGGCAACGCCCGCTTCTCGGCGCCCGAGGTGCGGCGCGGCCTGGTGCCCGCGCAGATCTTGCCCTGGCTGGTGCGGCGGATGGGCCGCAGCGCGGCGGCGAAGCTGTGTCTGCAAGGCCAGGTCATCGATGCGGCGGAAGCCGCGCGCATCGGCCTGGTCCATGCGGTGGCGCCCGATCTCGACGCCGCGGTGGCCGAGGTGATCGCCGATGTCCTGCAAGGCGCGCCCCGCGCGCTGGCCGAGACCAAGGCCCTGATCGCCGCCCTCGGCCCCACCGTGCCGGACGGCTATGCGGCAGTCGGTGCGGCCGCCTTCGGCCGTCAGGCCGCCGGGCCCGAGGCGGCGGAGGGCATCGCGAGTTTCATGGAACGCCGGAAGGCCGCCTGGGCCGAAGCGTAAGACCGAGCAAGGGAAGGAACGCCTTCATGACCGCCTGCATCGTCGGCTGGGCCCATACCCCTTTCGGCAAGCTGGAAGACCCGGATATCGAAAGCCTGTTCGGCCGCGTCGCCATGGCTGCGATCCACGATGCCGGGATCGAGCCGGCGGAGGTGGATGGGGCTTTCGTCGGCGTCTTCAATGGCGGCTTCTCGAAGCAGGATTTCTTCGCGTCGCTGCTGCTGAGCCATGTGCCGGCGCTGCGCTTCAAGCCGACCACGCGCTACGAGAATGCCTGCGCCACCGGGACCGCCGCGATCCATGGCGCGCTGGATTTCCTGGCCGCGAAGCGCGGTCGCTTCGCCCTGGTGGTGGGGGCGGAGAAGATGACCGCGACACCCAACGCCGAGGTCGGGGAGATCCTGCTGTCTGCCAGCTATCGCAAGACTGAAGGCGAGATCCCGGCGGGCTTCGCCGGTGTCTTCGGGCGGATCGCGGAGGCCTATTTCCAGCGCCATGGCGACCAATCCGACGCGCTGGCCGCCATCGCGGCGAAGAACCACCGCAACGGGGTGGCGAACCCCTATGCCCAGATGCGGAAGGACCTCGGCTTCGCTTTCTGCCGGGCGGAGAGCGAGCGAAATCCCTTCGTCGCGCGGCCGCTGAAGCGCACCGATTGCTCCCTGGTCAGCGACGGCGCCGCCGCGCTGATCCTGACGGATGAGGAGACGGCGAAGGCGATGGCCAAGGCGGTGCGCTTCCGCGCGACCGCGCAGGCCACCGACACCATGGCCATCGCGACCCGCGACATCATCCGCTTCGAGGGCGCCCGCGCCGCGTGGGGCCGGGCGCTGGACCAGGCGGGGCTGGCGCTCGGCGACCTGTCCTTCGTCGAGACGCATGACTGCTTCACCATCGCCGAGCTGATCGAATACGAGGCGATGGGGCTGGCGCCGGAAGGGCAGGGCGCGCGGGCGGCGCTGGAAGGCTGGACGGCCAAGGATGGCCGGCTGCCGGTGAACCCCTCGGGCGGACTGAAGTCGAAGGGCCACCCGATCGGGGCGACGGGGGTCTCCATGCACGCCATGGCGGCGATGCAGCTGACCGGCACGGCCGGGGATATGCAGCTGCCCAAGGCGGATGTGGCCGGGGTGTTCAACATGGGCGGCGCGGCGGTGGCGAATTACTGCTCGATCCTGGAACGGGTCGGCTGACCGGGTGCCCCCTGGCGGCGGTGGAGGCCATCGGGCCGGGGGCGCGATAGGATTTCGCGATCACTTGTCCTGGGTGGCGGTGGCGCTGGCACGATGGTTGCTAGGTGATAAGCGTCATGTGATGGGCCTGCCCCGTCTCTGGCAGCTTAGCCTTCCTCAACCTTTGACTTAGGGCCGGCCCGCAAGGGCCGGCCCTCTTCTTTTTCGGGGTTGTTCATAGGTTTGGGGCTGGTTTGGCGCCCTCACGCGGCCCATCCCCGGCCCGGTCTTCGCGGGCCGCGCGATCACATCAGCGTCATTCGCAAAATGAGACGCGATATCGGAAGCGAATTGCTGGCGGCGGATCAGCCGTGCGGCAGAAGCAGGGTCGCCGCGGCCTGCGCCGCGATCCCCTCCCCGCGCCCGGGGAAGCCGAGCTGTTCCGTCGTCGTCGCCTTCACCGAGATCCGGTCGATCCCGACGCCCAGCAACTCCGCCAGCCGCGCCCGCATCGCCGGGGCGTGGGGGGTGATCTTCGGCTTTTCGCAGATCAGCGTGACATCGGCATTCGCCAGCACCCCGCCACGCGCCGCGATGCGGGTGGCGGCATGGCGGAGGAAGCGGGCGCTGTCGGCGTCCTTCCACTCGGCCTCGGAAGGCGGGAACCAGCGGCCGATATCGCCTTCCGCCAGCGCGCCATAGATCGCGTCGCACAGCGCATGGATGCCGACATCGGCATCCGAATGGCCATCCAGCCCGAAAGGGGAGGGAACCACGACGCCGCACAGTACCATTGGTCGGCCTTCGACGATGCGGTGCACGTCGAAGCCTGTGCCCATGCGGGGCAGCATCCGGGACAGCATCGCGGCTTCCATGCGGGCGAGGTCCTCCGGCCAGGTGATCTTCACATTGGACTCATGCCCCGCGACCAGCGCCACCGGAAGCCCGGCGGCTTCCAGCAGTTGCGCGTCGTCGGTTGCCTCTGTCGTCGCCGCGCGATGGGCTGCCAGCAGGGGGGCAAAGCGGAAGCCCTGCGGGGTCTGGGCGCGGAACAGGCCGGCGCGCGGCACCGTCTCCGCGATCAGCCCCTCCGCGCCGCGCTTCAGCGTGTCGGAGACGGGCATGGCCGGAATCGCGCCCGGCACGCGGCCCAGCGCCGCGATCAGCGCCGGGACGGTGCCCGCCGGCACCACCGGCCGGGCCGCGTCATGCACCAGGACGATGTCGGGCGGGTTGGCGGCCAGCGCCTCCAGCCCCCGCCGCACGCTCTCCTGCCGCGTCGCGCCGCCGGGGACGGGGGGCAGGATGGGCAGGCCGTCGAGCAGCGCGGCCAGCGCCGCTTCCTCGCCCGGCGCCGAGACCGGCTGGATGGCGTCGACGCCGCCGTCGCGCAGCAGCGCTTCCGCCGCATGGCGCAGGACGGGACGGCCGAGCAGGGGCATCAGCTGCTTCGGCACCTCGCCGCCGAAGCGCTGCCCGCGCCCCGCGGCCACAAGCAAGGCCACAATCTTCATGGCCCCATGCTACGCGGCGACTTGGCCGAGGACGAGGGGTGCCCGCCTGCTGAAAAATGCGGCAGACCGCCCGGATGAGGTAATATCCGGCTTGTCGAGATCAGGGCCAAAGGGGTATTTGCCCAAACCATGAGCATGACCCCGCAGGATGCGCCCCGCCCGGCCCTCCGCCCGATCGACCTCGGCGGCGCTCGCATCGAGACGCCCGTGATCCTCGCGCCGATGTCGGGCGTGACGGATCTGCCCTTCCGCCGCCTCTCGCGCGGACTCGGCACCGGGCTTGTCGTGTCGGAGATGATCGCCTCCAACGCCATGGTGCGGGAGAACCGCACCTCCCTGAAGATGGCGGAGGTCGATGGCTTCGGCGCGCCGTCCTCCGTCCAGCTCGCCGGCTGTGACCCGCAGGTGATGGCGGATGCCGCGAAGCTGGTGGTGGATCGCGGGGCTGCGATCGTCGACATCAATTTCGGCTGCCCGGTGAAGAAGGTCGCGGTCGGCCAGGCGGCGGGCTCCGCGCTGATGCGGGATGAGATCGCGGCGGCGCGCATCCTGGAAGCGACGGTCAAGGCCGTCGGCGTGCCGGTGACGCTCAAGATGCGGATGGGCTGGGACCACAAGTCGCTCAACGCCCCGCGCCTGGCGCGGATCGCGGAGGAATGCGGCATCCGCATGGTGACCGTGCATGGCCGCACACGGCAGATGTTCTACACCGGCACCGCCGACTGGGCCTTTGTTCGCAGCGTGAAGGACGCGGTGCGGATCCCCGTCATCGTCAATGGCGACATACTGGGCCCGGAAGATGCGGCGGAAGCGCTCCGGCAATCCGGCGCGGATGGGGTGATGATCGGCCGCGGCTGTTATGGCCGGCCCTGGCTGCCTCGCGTCGTCGCGGCCTATCTCGCCACCGGCATCCTCGGCCCCGAGCCCGATCTGGCGGAGCAGCGCGCGACGCTGCTGTCGCATTATGAATCGATGCTGCTGCATCACGGGCGCGATCCCGGCATGCGGCTCGCGCGCAAGCATGTCGCCTGGTACTCGAAGGGCCTGCCTGGCTCCGCCGAGTTCCGCGCCGAGGTCAACCGGATCGACGATGCGGATGCCGTGATGGCGCTGATCCGCCGCTTCTACGACCCGCTGGTGGAACGCGGCGTCACGCGCGACCGCCCGGCGCGCGACGCGGCGAATGAGGACGGGCTGATGGCGGCATGAGGGGCGCCGCGCTCGCCCGCAGCCGCGGCCTGGCCGCCGCACCGCTCTCACCAGAGGCGAGCGCGGTGCTCGGCGCCTTGCCGGTCGCGGCGGTGGTGCTGGACCAGGACGACCGCTTCCGCTTTGCCAACCCGGCGGCGGAGCTGTTCTTCCAGCTCTCCGCCCCGTCGCTCGAGACGCATTCGCTGCGCGACCTGCTGCCGCCGGACAATCGCCTGTTCAGCCTGCTTGCCCAGGTGCGCCTGCATGAGGCGCCGGTGAATGACCACGACCTGACCCTGGAAAGCCCGCGCCTGCGCCGCTTCGGCGTCGCCGCGCAGGGCGCGCCGCTGCCCGAATTGCCGGGCGGCGTGGTGCTGACCCTGCAGGATGCCTCCACCGCGCAGATGCTCGACCGGCAGCTGAATTTCCGGGGCGCGGCGCGCGGCGCGTCCGCCATGGCGGCGATGCTGGCGCATGAGGTGAAGAACCCGCTGTCCGGCATTCGCGGCGCCGCGCAGCTGCTGGAACAGAACGCCTCCGAGGATGACCGGGAGCTGTGCGTCCTGATCCAGGAGGAGACGGACCGCATCCGCAACCTGGTGGAGCGGATGGACATGTTCTCCGAACGCCCGATCGAGCGGGCGGGCGTGAACATCCACGAAGTGCTGGACCATGTCCGTCGCATCGCGCTGACGGGCTTCGCCGCGCATCTGCGGATCGTGCAGGATTACGACCCGTCCCTGCCGCCGGTCTGGGGCAATCGGGACCAGCTGGTGCAGATCCTGCTGAACCTGGTGAAGAACGCCGCTGAGGCGGTGGACCCGCGAGAGGGCGAGATCCACCTGATCACGGCCTACCACCATGGCGTCCGCATCGCCGTCCCCGGCAGTTCGGAACGCGTGCACCTGCCGCTGCAGGTTCTGGTGCGCGACAATGGCCCCGGCATCGCCGAGGAAGTCCGCGCGACGCTGTTCGAGCCCTTCGTGACCACCAAGCGCGGCGGACAGGGGCTGGGTCTCGCGCTGGTCGCCAAGCTCGTCACCGACCAGGGGGGCTTGATCGAATGCGACAGCCGACCCGGCCGCACCACCTTCCGCCTTTCGCTGCCCGCCCCGCCCCGGGGACCGCATGGCCGTTCAGCGTCTGAGGGCATCACACAATGAGCGATATCACGACGCCTTCCGCCTCGGCCGCCACGCGCACCGTCCTGGTGGCGGATGATGACCGGGCGATCCGTACCGTGCTGAGCCAGGCGCTCGGCCGGGCCGGCTACCATGTGCGCGCCACCTCCTCCGCCGCGACGCTGTGGCGCTGGGTGGAGGATGGGGAAGGCGACCTCGTCATCACCGATGTCATCATGCCCGATGAGAACGGGCTCGACCTGGTCCCGCGCATCCGCCGCGTGCGGCCCGACCTGCGCGTGGTGGTGATGTCGGCGCAATCCACCTTCTCCACGGCGCTGAAGGCGACGCAGCGCGGCGCCTTCGACTATCTGCCGAAGCCGTTCGACCTGAAGGAATTGCTGGCCGTCGTCGGCCGCGCGCTCGCCGCGCCCAGCGCGACGGCCGCCGCCGAGGGCGAGGAGCAGGAAGAACGCCTGCCGCTGGTCGGCCGCAGCGCGGCGATGCAGGAAATCTACCGCACCGTCGCGCGGCTTACGACCACCGACCTCACGGTGATGATCACGGGGGAGAGCGGCACCGGCAAGGAACTGGTCGCCCGTGCGCTCCATGATTATGGCCGTCGCCGCAGCGGTCCCTTCGTCGCCATCAACATGGCCGCGATCCCGCGCGAGCTGATCGAGAGCGAGCTGTTCGGCCATGAACGCGGCGCCTTCACCGGCGCGCTGAACCGTGGCGTCGGGCGCTTCGAGCAGGCCGCCGGCGGCACCCTGTTCCTCGATGAGATCGGCGACATGCCGCCCGAGGCCCAGACCCGCTTGCTGCGCGTGCTGCAGGAAGGGGAATTCACCACCGTCGGCGGCCGCCAGCCGATCAAGGCGAATGTCCGCATCGTCGCCGCCACCCATCGCGACCTGCGCCAGGCCATCCGCGGCGGCCTGTTCCGGGAAGACCTGTTCTACCGCCTGAACGTGGTGCCCATCCGCCTGCCGCCGCTGCGCGAGCGGGCCGAGGACATCCCCCTGTTGGCGCGGCACTTCCTGGAACGCGCGCGCGCCGCCGGCCTGCCCGGCAAGCAGCTCGACCAGGGCGCGCTCGACCGGCTGAAGGCGCATAACTGGCCCGGCAATGCGCGGGAGCTTGAGAACCTGATGCGGCGCCTCGCGGCGCTTTACCCGCAGGAGATCATCGGCGCCGACGCTGTCTCGGCGGAACTCGCCGAGGCCTCCGCCCCCGCCGAGGAACCGACCCGCGCGCCGGAGACGCTGGAACAATCGGTGGAACGCCACCTGCAGGGCTTCATGTCCGCCCACAAGGACGGGATGCCGATCCGCGATCTCTATGATCGCGTGCTGGCGGAGGTGGAGCGGCCGCTGCTGCGGTTGGCGCTCAGTGCCACGCGCGGCAACCAGATCAAGGCGGCCGCGCTGCTCGGGCTGAACCGCAACACGCTGCGGAAGAAGCTGCGCGACCTGGACCTGCCGGTGGTGCGCGGGCTGCCTTGAGGGGACACCGGGTCCGCCGCGCGGGTGCATTGCGCTTCCCGCGCCGCAACCGGCACACTGCACCCATGTCCGGCCGCATACGCCCCGGGGCGCGATGAGCACGCCCGCCGCTTCCTCGCGCCGCCGCGTCGCCGACCTGCTGCTGGGGCGGGCGACGACGCTTGGGTTGGCCGTCACGGCGCTGCTGCTGGGGCTTGCCACCTTCGTGCTGCTGGCCGGCGGGTCGCCCCACGGGCCGACCGGGCCGGGGCAGGTGGTGGCGGTGGTGCTGGCCAATGCGGCGGTGCTGGTGCTGCTCGCGGCGTCGCTCGCCGCGCGGATCGTGCGGGTCTGGGCGGAACGGCGGCGCGGCAGCGCGGGCGCGCGGCTGCATGTGCGGCTGGTGCTGCTGTTCGGCGTGGTGTCGGTGGTGCCGGCGCTGATCGTCGCCGCCTTCGCGGCGGTGTTCTTCAACCTCGGCATCCAGGCCTGGTTCAGCGACCGGGTCCGCAGCACGCTCGAAGCCTCGCTCGTCGCCTCCCGCGCCTGGCTCGACAATCATCGCGACGAGATCCGTGTGGATGCGCTGGCGATGGCCGCCGACCTGAACCGGGCGGCGCAGATCTTCCTGCCCCACAACCCGGCGGCCTTCGAGCGGATGCTGACGACCCAGGCCTCCATCCGCGGCCTGACGGAGGCGCTGGTGGTGGAACCGACCCTCGGGCAGGTGGTGGCGCAGGCGGGCTTCGTCGCGGGTGGCGTGGTGGACCTGCCTTCCGCCTGGGCGCTGGAACAGCTGCGCGCCAGCGAGGTCGCGGTGATCCCCGGCGAGAGCGAGGCCCGCGTGCGGGCGCTGGCGCTGCTGGATGTGCCGCCAGGCCTTGTCCTGATGATCGGCCGGCCGCTGGATGCCGGGATCCTGGAGCATCTGCGGCGCACGGAATTGGCCTTCCAGGAGTATGACCGGCTGGACCGCAACCGGGGCAGCCTGCAGATCACCTTCGCGCTGGTCTTCCTGTGTGCGGCGCTGCTGGTGCTGCTGGCGGCGGTGCTGGTGGGGCTGGTCTTCGCCAACCAGCTGGCCCGGCCGATCAGTCGGCTGATCTCGGCCGCCGAGCGTGTGCGGGGGGGCGACCTGTCCACCCGCGTCGAGGAAGGCACGGCCGATGACGAGCTCGCGCGGCTCGCGCGGTCCTTCAACCGCATGACCAGCCAGTTGTCCGCCCAGCGGGGCGAGCTGATGGAGGCCTACCGCCAGCTGGATGAACGGCGCCGCTTCACGGAAACGGTGCTGTCCGGCGTCTCGGCCGGGGTGGTCGGGCTGGATGCGGCAGGCCGCATCAACCTGCCCAATCGCGGCGCGAGCGAATTGCTCGGCATCGACCTCGATGCCGGGATCGGGCTGCCGCTGGCGAAGGTGGTGCCCGAGTTCGCCGCGCTGATCGCCGACAGCGCCGCCGCGCCGACCCGCGCCCATATGGCGGAGATCCCGATCGGTCCCTCCGCCCGCCGCCGATCCCTGATCGCGCGCATCGGCGCGGAGATGCAGCAGGGCGAGGTCGTCGGCTTCGTGCTGACCTTCGACGATATCACGGAACTGCAATCCGCCCAGCGCAAGGCAGCCTGGGCCGATGTGGCGCGCCGCATCGCGCATGAGATCAAGAACCCGCTGACGCCGATCCAGCTCTCGGCCGAGAGGCTGAAGCGGAAATACCTGAAGGAGATCGGCAGCGACCCGGACACCTTCCGATCCCTGACCGATACGATCGTCCGCCAGGTGGGCGATATCGGGCGGATGGTGGATGAATTTTCGGCCTTCGCGCGGATGCCCCAGCCGGTGATCCGGCCCGAGAACCTGGCCCAGATCGCGCGGGAAGCGCTGGTGCTGCAGAAGGCCGCCCACCCCGAGATCGCCTATGAGGTCACGATCCCCGACCCGGCCCCGATGGGCCTGGCCGACAGCCGGCTGATCGGGCAGGCGCTGACCAACCTGCTGCAGAACGCCGCCGACGCCGTCGCCGCCCGGCCGCGGCCGGAGGGTGAGAGGGGCCGAATCGACATCCGCCTGGAGCCGGTCGAGGAAGGCTTCGCCTTCGTGGTCGAGGATGACGGAATGGGCCTGCCGGAGGGGGAGGAACGCGCCCGGCTGACCGAGCCCTATGTCACCCACAAGGCGAAGGGAACCGGCCTTGGCCTTGCCATCGTCAAGAAGATCATGGAGGACCATGGTGGACGGCTGGTGCTGGAGGACCGCGATGCGGGACCCGGGGCGCGCGCCGCGCTGATCCTGCCCGCCGCCCCCACGGCGACGCGGCCGGAGGAGATGGGGCTGAGCATGGGGCGTGTCGGTCATGGCGCATGACATCCTGATCGTCGATGACGAACCGGACATCCGCGACCTGATCGAGGGCATCCTGGCGGATGAGGGCTATGAGACCCGCCAGGCCGCCAATTCCGACCAGGCGCTGGCCGCCTTCAAGCTGCGGCGGCCGTCGCTGGTGATCCTCGACATCTGGCTGCAGAACTCGAAGCTCGACGGGCTCGGCATCCTGGAGGCGTTGCACAGCGAAGCGCCGCGCGTGCCCTGCGTGATGATCTCCGGCCACGGCACGATCGAGACGGCGGTGCAGGCGATCCAGCAGGGCGCCTACGACTTCATCGAGAAGCCCTTCAAGTCGGACCGCCTGCTGCTGATCATCGCCCGCGCGCTGGAAGCCGCGCGGCTGCAGCGGGAAGTCAGCGAGCTCAAGCTGCGCGCAGGCGGCGAGAACGATCTGGTCGGCATCTCGCCTGCCATCGCGCAGCTGCGCCAGGCGGTGGAACGCGTGGCGCCCACCGGGTCCCGCGTGCTGATCAGCGGCCCGGCGGGAGCCGGCAAGGAAGTGGCGGCGCGGATGCTCCATGCGCGCTCCCGCCGCGCCGATGGGCCCTTCGTCGCGCTGAACTGCGCGACTCTGGCCCCCACCCGTTTCGAGGAGGAGCTGTTCGGCGTCGAGGCCGGCAGCGACGCGAATGCCCAGCCGCGCCGCGCCGGGGTGCTGGAACGCGCGCATGGCGGTACGCTGCTGCTGGACGAGGTGGCGGACATGCCGCTCGAGACGCAGGGCAAGATCGTGCGCGCCTTGCAGGAACAGGGCTTCACGCGGCTGGGCGGCGCGCAGCGCGTGCAGGTCGATGTCCGCGTCATCGCGAGCACGAGCAAGGATCTGCAGGCCGAGATCGGCGCCGGCCGCTTCCGCGAGGATCTGTATTACCGTCTGGCCGTGGTGCCCCTGAAGATCCCGCCGCTGCGCGAGCGGCGGGAAGACATCCCGACCCTAGCGCGGCACTTCATGGCACGCTCCGTCGAGACATCGGGCATGTCCCCGCGCGACCTGACGGAGGACGCGCTGGCGGCAATGCAGGCCTATGAATGGCCGGGCAATGTGCGCGAGCTGCGGAACCTGATCGACTGGCTGCTGATCATGGCGCCGGGGGAGGGGCGGGAGCCGATCCGCCCCGACCACCTGCCGCCCCAGGTGGGTGCCGCCGCGCCCGCGGTGCTGAAGCTCGACCGCAGCAGCGAGATCATGACCCTGCCGCTGCGCGAGGCGCGGGAGCTGTTCGAACGGCAATACCTGGAAGCCCAGCTGCTGCGCTTCGGCGGCAATATCAGCCGCACGGCGGCCTTCGTGGGCATGGAGCGCAGCGCGCTGCACCGCAAGCTGAAATTCCTCGGCGTGAACGCCGAGGACCGCTCGCCGGCGAGCAACGGGTGACAAGACATCCCGGCCGCGCAAGACTGGCGCGGGCGGCCGGTGAAGCCGGCCGAGCGCCCGAAGGGCGCCGCGCACAAACGAACCGCCTGTCCGGCGCCCCAGTAGCCTGCGCGAAAGCCAAGGCCGCGGAGCGGCCGCCCGGCGTCTGAGGGCAGCGATCATGTCAAAAATTGCTTACGTGAACGGCCAGTACGTTCGGCAATACGAAGCCGCGGTGAACATCGAGGATCGCGGCTACCAGTTCGGCGATGGGATCTATGAGGTCGTGCACCTCTATGCCGGCCGCTACGTGGATGAGGATTTGCACCTCGCGCGGCTCGAGCGCAGCCTGAAGGAAATCCGGCTGCCCATGCCGATGTCCCGCGCCGCGCTGCGGATGGTGCTGCGAGAGGTCGCGCGCCGCAACCGCGTGACGGAAGGGCTGCTGTATATGCAGGTCACGCGCGGTGTCGCGCGGCGCGACCATCCCTTCCCGGCGAAGCCCGTGCCGCCCGCGCTGGTCGTCACCGTCAAGCGCATCGCTCCCTATCCGACCGATATCGACAAGTGGCAGGCCAGCGCCATCACGCTGCCCGACCTGCGCTGGGCGCGGCGGGACATCAAGAGCGTGAACCTGCTGCCCAACTGCCTGGCGCGTCAGGCGGCGCGGGAGAAGGGCGCGATCGAGGCGATCCTGTACGACGAAACCACCGGCATCGTGAACGAGGGCGCGGCGACGACCTTCTGGATCATCGACGCGAAGGGCGCGATCCGCACGCGGCACCTGGACCATGTGATCCTGCCCGGCTGCACGCGTGGCGCGCTGATGGCGGAACTCCAGGCCGCGGGCATCGCCTGGGACGAGACGCCCTTCACCCTCGATGACATGAAGCAGGCGCGGGAAGCCTTCATCACCTCCGCCACTTCCTTCGTCCGACCGATCACGAAGATCGACGGCGCGCCGGTGGGCGATGGGAAGGTGGGGCCGGTGGTGCGGCGGCTGTTCGACATCTTCGCCCGCCATGTGAAGGGCGATCTGCGGAATGCGGCCTGACGCCCTGGCGCGTCCCACCTGCGTCCTTTGGGATTGGGACAACACGCTGGTCGATGGCTGGGCCGCGATCGAGCACGGGCTGAACGTCACCTTCCGTGAATTCGGCATGCCCGAATGGGACCGCGCCACGGTGCTGGCGCGCGTGCGCGGATCGTTGCGCGATACCTTCCCCGGCATGTTCGGCGCCGAATGGGAACAGGCGCGCGATGTGTTCTACGCCGCCGTCCGGTCCTGCCACCTCGATGTGCTGTCGCCGATGCCGGGCGCCGCGGCGGCCATCGCGGCGGCCGGGCGGATCGGTCCGCAAGGCGTGATCAGCAACAAGCAGGGGCCGCTGCTGCGCGCGGAAGCTGCCCATCTCGGCTGGGCTTCGAGCTTCGCCGTGCTGGTCGGGGCGGGGGATGCGGCGGCGGACAAGCCCGATCCCGCGCCCTTCGCGCTGGCGCTGGCCGCCTGTGGGGTCACGGCGGGTGCGCATGTCTGGTATGTTGGCGACACCGCGCTCGACATGCAGGCGGCGCGCGCGGCGGGGTGCATGGCGGTGCTGGTGGGCGGCGCGGCGCATGATGGCGGGATCGAAAATGCGCGGCCGGACCTCGCCTTCGACGATGCCGCGTCCCTGGCCGATGCGCTGCGGCGGCTGGCCGCGGGGGCGGCCTAGGCCCCACCACCCGATCCGCTTCGCCCCCGCACGCGCCCTTGCCAGAGCGCCCGGTCCTCTGGAAAGGTGAGCGCCTGTGGGACCTGCACACGACGCCACGTCGCGCGGCAGGCCAACAACAAGAAGGACCAACCCTCCGTGGCCGCCGAAAAGTCTCAGAACGTACAGGACGTGTTCCTCAACCACGTCCGCAAATCCAAGACCTCCGTGACCGTCTTCCTGGTGAACGGCGTGAAGCTGCAGGGCATCATCACCTGGTTCGATAACTTCTCTGTCCTGCTGCGCCGGGATGGGCACACGCAGCTTGTCTACAAGCACGCGATCAGCACCGTGATGCCGGGCGCGCCGATCTCGTTGTTCGACGCGACGACAGCGGGCGCGGCCGCGCCGGCTGGCGGTGCGTCGGCTGGCGCTGCATCGACCGGGGCCGCCCCGGCCGAAGGTGGCGCGGCACCGGGAGGAACCCGCCTGACCCTCGGGCGCGAGGTGAACCCTGTCGGTCGCGGCGAATAACAACACGCCGGGGGATGCGGGGCCGACCAAGGCCGCAGTCATCCTCCCCCATGAGCGCGCCGGACGATCGGATGCGGTTGGAGCCTCGCGCGCCGCGGAAGCGCGGCTGGCGGAAGCGGTCGGGCTCACGGCCTCGATCGGCCTGACCATCGTCCACACCGCCATCTTCCCTCTTCGCATGCGTCGCCCCGCGACGCTGCTGGGGGAAGGCCAGGCGGAGATGGTCAAGGAAGCGGTCGAACGCCACGGCGTCAGCGTGGTGGTGGTCGATGCCGCGCTGAGCCCCGTGCAGCAGCGCAACCTGGAAAAGGTCTGGGGCTGCAAGGTCATCGACCGTACCGGCCTCATCCTCGAGATCTTCGGCGAACGCGCGCGCACCAAGGAAGGCGCGTTGCAGGTGGAACTCGCGCATCTGGACTACCAGCGCACGCGGCTCGTGCGGTCCTGGACCCATCTGGAACGCCAGCGCGGCGGCTTCGGCTTCCTCGGCGGTCCCGGCGAATCCCAGATCGAGATCGACCGCCGCCTGATCGGCGAGCGGATCGTGAAGCTGAAGAAGGAACTGGAACAGGTGCGGCGCACGCGCGGCCTGCACCGCAAGGCGCGCGAACGCGTGCCCTATCCGGTCGTCGCGCTGGTCGGCTACACCAATGCCGGCAAGTCCACGCTGTTCAACGCGCTGACCGGCGCGGGCGTCTACGCGCAGGACCAGCTGTTCGCGACCCTCGACCCCACCATGCGCGCGATCAAGCTGCCGAGCGGGCGGACGGTGATCCTGTCTGACACCGTCGGCTTCATCAGCGAATTGCCGACGCAACTGGTCGAGGCCTTCCGCGCGACGCTGGAGGAAGTGGCTTCCGCCGACATCATCCTCCATGTCCGCGACGCCGCGCATCCGGACACGGCGGCGCAGCGCAACGACGTCATCGGCGTGCTGACCGAGATGTCGGCCGGCGCCAATGCACCGCTCGACCCCGATTGGCAGGGACGGGTGGTGGAGGTGCTGAACAAGGCGGACCTGATGGGCGGGCTCGACGCCGTGCCGCAGATGGAGGGCACCATCGCCGTCTCCGCGCTGACGGGCGATGGGCTCGATGCGCTGCGCGCGGCGCTGGATGCGCGCATCGGCGCGGGGTTCGAGACGATGGAGGTCCGCCTTGCTCCCTCTGATGGCGCCGGCATCGCCTGGCTCTACCAGCATGGGGAGGTGCTGGCACGCGACGATGCGGAAGATGCGGTGCGGCTGACGGTCCGGATCTCGCCGGCCGACCGCGCGCGCTTCGAGCAGCGCGGCAGCTGATGCGGATCACCCGCGCCCTGGCGAGCGAGGTCGCGGCGTTGCTGCGCGATGCTGCGCGCGCCGAGATCATGCCGCGCTTCCGCAGGCTGGCACCCGATGCCGTGCGCGCGAAATCCGGCCCGCTCGATCTCGTCACCGAAGCCGATGAGGCGGCGGAGAAGGTGATCGAGACCGGGCTTGGCCGGCTGTTTCCCGGCTGCGTCGTGGTGGGGGAAGAAGCGACGGCCGCCGATCCTTCGCGTCTCGATGCGTTGGCGAGCGCCGACCTGGCGCTCGTGGTCGATCCGGTGGATGGCACGGCGAATTTCGCCGCCGGCGTGCCGCTGTTCGGCTGCATGGCGGCGCTGTTCGCGAAGGGCGAATGCGTCGCGGGCTGGATCCACGACCCGTTGGGCGACGACACCGCCATCGCGCTGCGCGGCGAAGGCGCCTGGGTCGAGGATGCAGCCGGGCTCGACCATGGTGCGCTGCGCGTCGCGGACCCGGTGCCGCTCGGGCGGATGGTCGGCGCTGTCTCCTGGGGCTGGATGCCGGAACCGTTGCGCGCGCGCGTGCCTTCGCGGCTGCCGCGCCTCGCGGCGACGCTGAATTTCCGCTGCGCGGCGCATGAATACCGGCTGGTCGCGGGCGGGCACGCGCATCTGCTGGTCTACAACAAGCTGATGCCCTGGGATCACGCGCCGGGCTGGCTGATCCATGCCGAGGCCGGCGGGTATTCCGCGCAATTCGATGGCGGCGCCTATGACCCCGCACGGCATCGCGCGGGCGGGCTGATCTGCGCGCCCGACCGCGCATCGTGGAAGGAAGCGCGCGAGGCCCTGCTCGGGGATGCCTGACCTCGAACGAACAAGGTTCCAACCTGCGGCCCGTAGGGCCGAGCGGCCGAATGGCCGCCGCCGCGAGTGCGGCGAAGCCAAGGGCCGCGGATGCGGCCCGCCCGGCGTCTGAGGGGCTCAAGGGTGAAACCTTTGAGCGCACAACACGACCAGGAGGATGAGGAGGAGGATGCCGGCCCGCCCGGCATGCCCGCCGGCACGCCCTTCTACATGACCCCCGCCGGCGTCCAGGCGCTCCGCGCCGAGCTGAAGAGGTTGTGGGAGGAAGAACGGCCCAAGGTGGTCGAGGTCGTCTCCTGGGCCGCCGGGCTTGGCGACCGTTCGGAGAATGCCGACTACCAATACGGCAAGCGCCGCCTGCGGCAGATCGACGGGCGGGTGCGCTTCCTGCGGAAGCGGCTGGAGCGCGTGCAGGTGGTCGATCCCGCCGCGCAGGTAAAGCGCGACCAGGTCTTCTTCGGCGCGACCGTCACCTATGAACGCGTCTCCGACGAGGCGGAGGTGACCGTCACCATCGTCGGCGTCGATGAGGCGGATGCGGAAGCCGGCCGGATTGCCTGGGTGGCGCCGATCGCCCGCGCGTTGCTCGGGGCCCGGGTCGGCGATGCACGGCGGCTCAGGACGCCGGCGGGTGTGGAGGAGATCGTGGTTGCCGCCATCGCCTATCCGGCGCCGCTCTCCGCTACCTGCCCCACTGCCATTCCCAGCTGACGCCCACGCGGTTCCCCGCCTCCCGGTCGCCGGTCTCGGCTTCCAGCCGCAGGCGTGGCGTCAGGTCCACGCGTACCCCGACGCGGCTGGTGCCGGGTTCGGTGCCCTGCCGCACGCCGACATAGATGCCATCGGCCACATAGCGCCCGGCTTCGAGCGTGGCGCCCGGCCGGTCTTCCTCGCCGTTCGTGGCGCTACCTGGCCGTTTCTCGGCGCTGCCGACCGCGAGCCGATCGAGCCCGAGCCCATCGCGCAGCCGCCCCAGCACGCCTTCGCCCCCGCCGCCCGGGACCAGCCCGGCCGTCCCCGCCGCCCCGGCTGCGATGGTGGCGAGCTCGAAGGCCGAAAGCTCCCGTAGCGGGCGGTCGAAGAACAGCCGCGCCAGCACCTCGTCCTGCGGCAATTCGGGGACGGAGGAGAAGACGATTTCGGGCGCGGTCGGCGGTCCGGTGACATCGACGCGCGCGGTGTAGCCGCCTGAGCTGCTGCTGGCGCGCAGCGCGAGGTCGGGCAGCAGCGCACCATCCCAGGCCAGCCGGCCGCGTTCGAATTCCAGCCGCTTGCCGGCCAGGGTGATCTCACCGCGCCGGAGGTCCAGCGCGCCGGTAATCTCCGGCGCGGATAGGCGCCCGCGCACGGACACATCCCCGCCCAGCTCCGCCTCCAGCCCACGCCCGCGTACGAAGACCGCGCGCGGGGCGCTGACATCGACCGCCAGCGTGATCGGCGGGCCATCCCCGCTGGCCTGTGGGACGACGCGCGGGCCGGGGGCCGCGGCGGGGCGGCCGCGCGGCTGGCCGCGCTCGATCACCGGGCCGAGGCTGCGCGGCCCGCCGCCCAGCCGGTCGGGGATGCGGAGTTCGGCGCGGCGGATCCGCACCGGCCCCGACAGCGTGGCGCCCGCACCGAGCAGCCCGGCCAGCCGCAGCTCCGTATCCAGCGTGACGCGCGCAAGGTCGGAGACGATCGGCTGCGCCTCGGTCGCGGTCAGCAGCAGGTCCAGCGGCAGGTGGCGGGCCAGCGGCTCGATCCAGCCGGTCAGCGCCATGCGCCCATCGCCCGGCGTGCGCCCGCTGAGATCGGCCCGCAGACGCCTGCCATCGGGGCGCAGCGTGCCGGCCAGATCGGTCAGCGCGATGCCGTATTCGGCGTTGCGGTACTGCCCCCGCGTCAGCCGCGCCTCCCCGCCCAGAACCGGATCGGCCGGGGTGCCGGTGGCGCGCAGCGCCAGCGCCAGCTGCCCCGTGACGCGATCCGCCCCGGCCGCCAGGAAGGGCGCGGTGAGCGGACCCAGGTCGAGCGCGCCGTCCAGCGTCGCCTCGAAGGGCAGGGCCGCGCCCGGGCCGCGCGGGAAGCGCGCGGTGGCCGCCAGGCGCTGCTGTGGGCCGACCCGCATCTCGGCGCTGGCGGTGGCGAGGCCGCTGCCGGCGCGGCGCAGCTCGACCCGTGCCTCGGCTGGCGGCAAGCCGCGGGAGGGGACGGCACGCAGCCCGCTGCCGCGCAGGTTCAGCAGAAGCTCGGGCGCCGCTACCGGGCCGGTCACGCGGGCCTCCCCGGTCACGGTGCCGGACGGCGTCAAGTCCGGCACCAGCGGTGCGAAGGCGGCGAGGTTCACGCCGGCCAGCGTGGCCCGCAGATCGGCCCGCTCCGGCCCCCATCGCCCTTCCGCGCGCAGCGTCCCGGCGCGCGGCAAGGTCAGCGTGGTCGCGGCCAGGTCCAGCGCCCCATCTTCCCGCCGCGTCAGCCTTGTGGGGCTGGCGAGCCGCAGCGTCTCCCCGAACCCCGTCACGCGCAGCGCGGCGAGGTCGAGCCGATGCACGGTGCCCTGGCTTTCCTCCACCAGCCTGCCGCGCGCCTCTCCCTCGATCCCGGCGACGGTGCCTGCGACGGACAGGTCGAGCGCCGATAGAAGCCCCTCCGCCCGGACGGCCAATTGCCGCGCCTCGGTGCCCGCCACGGACAGGCGCGGCGCGGTCAGCCGGGCGGCGATGTGCTGCGCGCCAGCCTCCAGCCGCCCGCTCGCCTCCAGCGTGAAGCCGCCGGCCAACGGCTGGCCGAGCAGGCCTGTGAAGGGGGCGAGGTCCTCGGCCGCCAGCCGCGCTTCCCCTTCCGCGCGCCATTCGGTGGGGTGGAGGCGGCCGGCGGCGGCGAGCGCCAGCGGGCCCAGCGCGGCCTCCGCGGCGTCCAGGCGCAGCCACCCCGCCTCCTCCGGATGGCCGCGCACCCCGATGGAGAGGTCCATCCCCGCCAGCCGTCCCGTCGCGCGGGCGTCGATGGCGGGGCGGGTCGCGGGGGTCTCGATGCGGGCGGCGAGGCGGAGCGCCTCCACCACGCGGCCGGCGGCTTCCAGCCGGTCGGACTCCACCTCCAGCACCAGGGTCGGGTCGTCGCGCGGGCCGGTGGCGGTGCCGCGCAGCCGGAGCGCGCCCGAGAGGCCCGGCACGGCCTCCCCGGGCGCGGCCAGGTCGGCGGCGAAGGCGAGGTCCAGCGCTGCCCCAATCCCGCCGCGCAACTCCGCCTGCAGCGCCTGGCCGGCCAGCGTCAGCAGCTCGATCCGCTCCGTGGCACCCGGGCCGAGCGTGCTGCGAAGCGTCAGGCGCGGCGCGGGGCCGAGCAGCGCCTGCACCGCCGGGACGGAGGATCGCAGCCCGGCCGGTAGCAGGGTTAGCTCCAGCCGTGGCGCGTCCAGTCGCCCGGTCAGCGCGGCCTCCGCCTCCACCGCCGCCCATCCGACGGGCTTGCCTGGCAGCAGGGGGGCGAAGGCCTCCGAGGACGGCAGGGCGGCGCGGAGCGCGAGCGTGCTGCGCGCGCCATCCGGGTCGATCCGCCCTTCCGCCGTCACCACGCCGGCAAGGCCCGAGAGGCGCAGCGTGCGGAGATCGACCAGCCCATCGGGCATCTGCCCGGCATCCAGCCTGATGTCGATCGGCCCGGCGAAGGGCGCCAAGGGCGCCTCCGCCAGCCCCGAGGCATCGACACGGCCCTCCAGCGCCAGCCCCAGCCGGTTGAGGCTCGGCGCGGTCACGGTGCCGGACAGCGTCGCGCCGAGGCCGGGGCCCGCCGTGGCGTCCAGCGTAAAGCCGGCGCCGGTATCGGGGCCGTCGAGCGTCAGGTCCAGCGCCAGTGGCCGCTCCCCGAGGCCTGCCAGGCGGGATAGCGGCCCGCCCGCCTCCCCGCGCAGCGAAGCCCGCGCCTGCAGCCGGCCGGTGCCGGGGCGGAGCGTCGCATCCAGCGTCAGCGCGGTGCCGTCATCCTCCGTCCGGGCCTCCAGGCCGAGCGCGATCCCCCAGGGATCGAGCCGGCCTGAGGCGGCGGCGCGCAGCACCGTGGCCTCGCCCAGCAGCCCAGGGCCAAGTTCGATCCGCGCGGCGTCGAGGCGGTCGAGGCGGATCGCGACCGGCAGGCTCGGCAGGTCGGGCAGCAGAGGGCCGGGCGGGGCGGGCTCGGGCGGGGCGTCGCTGGCGGGCAGGCGATGGAGCGCGATGCGCCTTGCCGTCAGCGCCTCGACATGCGCTTCCCCACGCAGAAGGGCGCGCGGCGCCCAGGCCAGGCGGGCCTCCTCGATCTCCAGCCAGATGCCCTGATCGTCGGCGAGCGTCAGGCGGGCAAAGCCGGGACGGCCGGGCAGGGGGCCCTCCAGCCCTTCCAGCACCAGGCCGGGGACGAGCGCGGCCGCCAGCCGTTCGATGGCGGCGCGGCCGGGCGCGGTGTTGGCGCCGAGCAGCCCGGCCGCCAGCAGCATCGGCGGCAGCAGCAGCATAAGGCCCGCGAGCCAGCCGACGGCGCGCAGCACCCGCCGCCCCGGGCGGCGCGGCGGCCTGGGCTCCTTGGAAGAGCTGGGCGCCTCAGAAGGACTGGCCAAGGCCGACATAGACACCGTAACGCGAATCGCCTGGTTCCCGGTTCAGCGGCACGCCGACATCCAGCCTGAGCGGCCCGATGGCGGTCGCATAGCGCAGGCCGAGCCCGGCGCCGATGCGGAGGTCGGAGAAATCCGGCGCCTCCAGCAGCCCGACCGAGCCGGCATCGACGAAGCCGACCACGCCGACATTGCCCCGCACGCGCTGGCGCAGCTCCGCCGAGCCTTCCACGAGGCTCGATCCGCCGACCGGGCGGCCATTGGCATCGCGGGGCCCGATCCGCTGGAAGCCATAGCCGCGCACCGATCCGCCGCCGCCGGCATAGAAGCGCTTATCGGCCGGCACCTCCCGATCCGCGCCGAGCAGGGAGCCGAGCGTGCCGCGCAGCGCGACCACGCTGCCGCCATCGCCGCGCAGGTCGAAATAGGTCCGCAGCGTGCCGGTGGCCCGCACGAAGCCGCCGGTCTCCAGCAGGTCGGTATAGGGAATGACGGTCGCATCCGCGCGCAGGCCGCGCCGCGGGTCGAGCAGCGAGTCCGTGGTGTCGTAGCGCGCGCCGAGCACCACGCCGAACAGCATGAAGGGCGGCATGGACCCGTCGCGCCCGACGCGCCCATTCTCGAAGGTCGGGCCGCCGCGCAGCAGCCAGTGATCGCCGAGCGGATGTTCCAGCAAAGTGGCCGCGACGAAGGCGTCGCGGTCATAGGCGAACAGACGCTCCCGCACGCCATAGGCTTCCGTCACCGATGTCGTGCGGCCGCCGAACAGCCCGGGGCGGCGCAGCGTGGCGCCGGCGCGGTAGTTCGGGTCCACGGCCTGCGTCCCGTCGCCGAGGCGGGAGACCTCCGCCTCCAGCCGCAGCGTCTCGGCATTGCCGAACAGGTTGCGGCGTTCGTAGTAGACCCGGCCCGACAGGCCGTAATTGGTCTCATAGGCCAACGTGACGCCGGCGGCGTTGCGCGGGCGATCGGTGACGGCGAAGGTCACCGGCAGGCGGCCCGCCGCATCCAGCCGATCCGCCGCGCGGGCGCGCACCGTGTCGAAGGCGCCGAGCGCCAGCAGGTCGCGCCGCGCGCGTTCCAGCCGCTGGGGAGAGAATTGCTCGCCTTCCAGCCTTCCGGCCACGCGGGCGGTCAGGGCGGGATCGACGGCGGTCTCGCCGCTGATGACCGGAAGAGCGAAGCTGGTGCGCGGCCCGGCGGCGAGCGTCCAGACCACATCCATCCGCGTGGCGTCGTGGTCCACCGTCACTTCGCGATCCACCACGCTGGCCAGCGGGTGGCCGTCGCGCCGCAGACGTTCGATCAGGGCGGCCTCGGCATCCAGGATCGGGTCGGTGCGGGCGGGGTCGCCTTCCGCGAGGCCCGGCGGCGGGCCGAGGGTGGCGATGGCGGCGGCATCGGCGGCCTGCGCCGGGCGCAGCGCGATGCGCCGCAGCGTGTAGCGCGGCCCGGTGTCGATCCGCACCTCGACCGGCACGGCGGCCTCCCCCCCCAGCGGGAAGCGGGCGGCGATGCGCTCAGCCAGGCCGGGGGCGGAGGCGGTCTCCCCGGCGATACGGATCTCGACCAGTGGCGCCCACCAGCCGCCGGCGCGGAGCACATCTTCCAGCGGGCGGGATTCGGCGCCGGCGCGGGCGACCAGGCCGAAGGCATCGACAGGCGCGTCGGCGGCGAGCGCCTTGAGCCGCGAGGCCTCGGCCAATTGCCCGTCCAGTTCGGAGTCGCCGGTGGACGAGAGACGCGTCTCGTAGCGCAGTGCGGGCTCCCGCGCCGCTGCTTGCTCCTGGGCCACGGGCACGGCTGGCGCCTGCGCCGAACTGGGCGCAGAGGCGGCTTTCGCCGCGGGGGGCGCGGCGAGCAGGACGGTCAGCAGAAGGGTGGAAAGGCGGCGCGCGTCGATCACCGTGTCACATGTCGAAAGCCGGGGGTGGAGTGGCCGGCGACGAAGGGCTACCACTTTGACATGGAAACCACCCTCGCCGCGACCCTCGCCGCCTGGCGGCGCCACCTGCACGCCCATCCGGAGCTGTCGCTGAAGGAATCCGGCACCGCCGCCTTCGTCGTCGCCCGACTGCGGGAGATGGGGGTCGCGGAGATCGCCGAGGGCATCGGCGGGCATGGTGTGGTCGCGACTCTGCGGCGCGGCGGCGGCAATCGCAGCGTCGGCCTGCGCGCGGATATGGATGCGCTGGCGATCGCGGAGCAGAATGATTCGCTGCCCTGGCGATCCACCGCGCCCGGCGTGATGCATGCCTGCGGGCATGATGGGCACACCACCGCGCTGCTTGGCGCGGCGCGGCTGCTGCTGGACGACCAGAGCTGGACCGGGACGGTCCGGCTGGTGTTCCAGCCCGCCGAGGAAGGCTATGGCGGGGCGGAGAAGATGGTGGCGGATGGGCTGTTCCGCCGTTTCCCGATGGAACGCATCTTCGGCTGGCACAATTGGCCCGGCCTGCCGGCCGGCACCATCGCGGTGCATGACAGCGCGGTGATGGCGGCGGGCTGCCGCTTCGAGATCGCCTTCGAGGGCCACGCCGCCCATGCCGCGCTGCCGCATCTGTCGCGCGACCCGATGGTGGCGGCGGGGCATTGCATCGTAGCCCTGCAATCGCTGGTCGCCCGCAACCTGGACCCGATGGCCGGCGGCGTGGTGAGCGTGACGATGGTGGAGGGCGGGGAGGCGCAGAACCAGATCCCCCGCCAGGTGACGCTGAAGGGCACCGCCCGCTGGCTGGATGACGCGGCCGGAGAGGCGCTGCGCCTCGGCCTGCACCGCGTCGCGCAAGGCATCGCCGCCACCTTCGGGGTGGAGGCCACCGCCAGCTGGCAGCAGGGCGTCGCGGTGACCGCGAATGAGCCGGCGGCGCGAGATCTGGCGGCGCAGGCCGGGGCGGCGGTGGCGCCGGTGCGGCGGGACGTGCCGCCGGCGATGACCGGGGAGGATTTCTCCTGGTTCCTGAAGGAAGTGCCCGGCGCCTTCGTCTGGATCGGCAATGGCCCGGCCGAGGAGGGGCGGGAGCTGCACAATTCGCGCTACGACTTCAACGACGAGATCCTGCCAGTCGCCAGCGGCTTCCTGGCGGAGGTCGCGAAGCGGGCGTTGTCGCAGGGGTAGGGCGCCGCGCGGCTGCGTGATTCGGACAAATGCCCCGGCCCGGCTTGGCGTTGTCCCGAGTTGGACAAACGCGCCGGCCCGACGCGGCGTGTGTATGATCCGGACAAATGGCCCGGCCTGACGCGGCGTTTGCCTGATTCGGACAAATGCGCCGGCCCGACACGGCGTTTGCGGGATTCGGACAAATGCGCCGCCCGGATGCGCCGGGCGGGAGGATAGGGACGGATCGACGGTTTTAGAGAGCGGATCCCGATAAGGACTTAGTTCCTATTTACGCTTGAACCCGCCCCGAGGTCCAGTTCATTCGGCGAAGACGCGGCGCAGCCACGCGCCGCCATCGGACGCCGCGTCGCGCGCGGCCTGGACGTGGTTCGCCGCCCGAAGGAACCCATGCGCGGTGCCGGGGAAGAGCCGGCTTTCCACCTCCACCCCGGCCTCCCGCAGTTTCGCGGCCATGGCGTGGTTCTCGCTGGCCAGCACGTCCAGTTCAGCGATATGGAGAAGAACGGGTGGCAACCCCCTGAGATCGGCGTGCAATGGCGCGACCAATGGGTTCAGCCGGTCGGCCGGGCGGGGGCAGTAGCAATCCCAGTAGAACGCCATCTTCTCCCGCGTCAGGAAATAGCCCTCGGCGAATTCGCGGTAGGATGGGGTGTTAAGATCGCTGTCGAAGACCCCGTAATTCAACAATATCCCGCTGAATGAGATGTCCGGGTCCGTCCGCCGCAGCAGCAGCGCGACGCCCAGCGCCAGATTGGCCCCGGCGCTGTCGCCGCCCAGCACGATCCGCGACGCATCGAGACCCCACTCCGACCCGTGCCGCGCCGCCCAGCGCACCACGGCGGCGCATTCCTCCAGCGCCTGGGGGAAGGCGGCTTCGGGGCTTAGCGCGTAATCCGGCCCGATCACCGCGCAGCCGCCGCCCGCCGCGTAATCCCGCATCAGCCGGTCATGCGTGTCGATGCTGTTCCAGACCCAGCCGCCGCCATGCAAGTAGATCAGAACGGGTAGCAAGCCATTGGACGGTTTATGGAACCGGCAGAGCAACCTTCGCCCCAGCACCGGCAGCCAGCGATCCGCCGTCTCCGCCATCACCGGCCCGCCGGCGCAGAGCGGCAGGTTCAGCGCTTCCGTCGTCGCGCGGGCGGCATCGAGCGGCAGGGTCAGCCCGATCGGCGGGTGCTTCGCGCCCTCCGCCTCCATCATCGCGCTGAAGGCGAGCATCTCGGGGTCCCAGCGGGGATCGGGGGCGGGCATGGCGGGTCTCCTTGGGACGTATCGGAGACCCGGTCCGCACCGCCCGCAAGACCCTGGCCGCAAGACCCCGGGGGCGCGCAGGATCTTGGTTGCGGGCGGGCTCCGCGCATTCCAGGCTGCGTCGCATCATGGCCCCGCTTCCGACCCTCGGTTCCCGCCAGAGGCTGCGCGAGGACGCCTTCTACCGGCCGCGCCATGTGGTGCTGGTCGCCGATCCGGCCCTGCCGATGGCCGGGCTGCTGGCGCGCAACCTGGCCGCGGGCGGTTTCCGGGGGCGGCTTTTCGCCTGCGGCATGGCGCATGACGGCTTCGAACAGGTGGCCTCCATCGCCGCATTGCCGGAGACGCCGGACCTTGCCGTGCTGGCCCTGGCGCCGGAGGCGGTGGAGCCCGCCATGGCGGCGCTCGGCGCGAAGGGGTGTCCGGCGGCGGTGGTGCCGGGTGCGGCGCCGGAGCTGGCGGGGATCGTGGCGCGGACGGGCGTGCGGGCGCTCGGCCAGGGATCTTTCGGCATCTGCGTGCCGGGGATCGGCCTGAATGCGTCCCTGTCCCACCTCGCTCCGCGCAAGGGCAGGCTGGCGCTGGTCTCCCAATCCTCCGCCATCGCCCGCGCCGTGCTGGATTGGGCGGAAGCGGAGAGCATGGGCTTCAGCCATGTCATCGGCATCGGCGGCAATGCCGATCTCGGCTTCGCCCATGCGCTGGACTGGCTGTCGCGCGATCCGGGGACGGGGGCGATCCTGCTGGATATCCGGCGGATCAAGAACCGGCGGATGTTTGTCTCCGCCGCCCGCGCCGCCGCGCACACGCGGCCCGTGGTGGCGCTGCGCGCCGGTGGGCGGCTGGAAGACCCCGCCGGCACGGCGGATGCGGTGATGGACGCCGCGCTGCGCCGCGCCGGGGTGCTGCGCGTCGACGGGTTCGACGACCTGCTCGCGGCGGCCGAAACGCTGGCACGCGCGAAGCTCTCGCCGCGCGGGGGGGCGGGCGACCGCATCGCGATCATCGCCAATGCCACCGGCCTGGCGCGGCTGGCGGCCGATGCGGTGCTGGCGGGGGGGACGAAGCTGGCGGCGCTGTCGCCAGAGGCGCTGGCCAGCCTCGCCATCGGCCTGCCGCCGGGCTGGGCGGGGCGCAATCCGATCACCCTCGGCCCGCTGGCCGGTACAGCGCTGGGGGAAGGGGCGGCGATGCTCGCGGCCCTGCCGGAGGTGGATGCGGTGATCGCGCTGCACGCCCCCGTCGCGGGCGAGAATGCCGAGACCACCGCCACGGCGCTCGCGGCCGCCGCCCAGGCCAGCCGCGCCGCGCCGGTGCTGGTCGCCTGGGCGGGACAGGCGACAGCCGGGCCGCAGCGGGCCGCCCTGGCGCAAGCGGGGCTCGCGGTCTTCGCCTCGCCGGAGGCCGCGGTGCGCGGCGCGCTGCACCTGGCCCAGGACCGGCGCAATCGCCGCGCGGCTGCCGAATTGCCGGGGCGGGAGGTGCTGGCCCTGTCGCCCGACCGCGCCGCCGTCGCGGCGCTCTTCGCGCGTATCCGCGCCGAGGGGCGGCACGAATTGACGGAGGATGAGGCGCTGTCGGTGCTGGCCGCCTATGGGCTGCCCGAGGCGCAGGGGCGCGTGGCGGCGGGGGTCGAAGAAGCCGTGGCGGCGGCCGAGGCGCTCGGCTTTCCGGTGGTCCTCAAGCTCCGCAGCCCGGATATCCGCCGCAAGACGGAGATCGGCGGCGTCGCGCTCGGCCTGCGGAGCGAGGCGGCGCTCAGGGACGCCGCGGCGGCGATGCTCGCCACCGCCGCCCGCCTGCGCCCCGAGGCTCGGATCGAGGGCTTCCTGGTGCAGCGGGAAGAAAGGCTGGGGACGGAACTGCGCCTGCGGCTTGGGGACGATGCGATGTTCGGGCCCTTCATCGGCTTCGGGCTGGGGGGCACGGCGGCCGATCTGCTCGGCGACGAGGCCTTCGACCTGCCGCCGCTGAACGATGCGCTGGCCAAGGGGCTGATCGGCCGGTCCCGCGCCGGGCGGCTGCTGGCGGGCTACCGCGACCATCCGCCGGCGGAGATGGAGGCGGTGGAGAATGCGCTGGTCCGCCTGTCCCAGATCGCGGTCGATTTCCCCGAGATCCTGGCCTTCGGCATCAACCCGCTGCTGGCGCGCGCCGATGGCGTGGTCGCCCTCGATGCCGGCTGCACGCTGCGGCCGGCCGGCGAGGCGGGGATGCTCGCGATCCCGCCCTATCCCGAGGACTGGGTGGCGCGCTGGACCATGCGGGATGGGCAGGCGCTGACGCTGCGCCCCATCCGCCCCGAGGATGCGGAAGCCCATGCCGCCTTCTTCGCCCAGCTGACGCCCGAGGATATCCGCTGGCGCTTCTTCTCCCAGCTCAAGGAGCTGCCGCCGCAGCAGATCGCCCGCATGACCCAGATCGACTACGACCGGGAGATGGCCTTCGTCGCGACGCGCCAGGCCGGGCCAGCCGAGGAATTGCTCGGCGTCGCGCGGCTGATCCGGGAGCCGGATGGGGTGACGGGCGAATTCGCGGTGATCGTGGATCGCCGGATGAAGGGGCAGGGGCTCGGGCGGCGGCTGATGGAGCGGCTGTTCGACTGGGCGCGCGCCCAGGGCATCGCGACCATCGCGGGCCAGGTGCTGGCCGACAACGCGCCGATGCTGGCCTTCACCCGCGCGCTCGGCTTCACGCTGACGCGCAGCGAGGCGGATGAGGAGGTCTTCGACGCCCGCCGCGCGGTGGGGCCGCCGACCGTCGGTATCACCCCGCC
>JBIIRI010000240.1:0-3830 GCA_044341625.1 Roseomonas sp. | reverse complement strand
AGCAGCATCTTGGGCGCGATGGCCAGCGCACGCGCGATGCCGACACGCTGCTTCATGCCGCCCGAAAGCTGGGCGGGCTTCTTCTCCGCCGCATGGCCCAGCCCGACCTTCTCCAGCGCCTGCCGCGCGGCGTCGCGTAGCTTCGCCTTCGGCCAGGATGGGTGGCGGCAGGACAGCGCGAAGGCGACATTCTGCTCCGCCGTCATCCAGGGCATCAGCGCATGGCCCTGGAAGATCACGGCGCGGTCGAGCGAGGGGCCGGTGATCTCCGCCCCATCCACGATCACCCCGCCCTCGCTCGGCGCTTCCAGCCCCGCGAGGATGTTCAGCACCGTGGTCTTGCCGCAGCCCGAATGCCCGACGAGGCAGACGAACTCACCGCGCTTCACGTCGAACCAGAGATCCTCGACAATCGTCGCGCCCGGATAGCGGCGCGCAATACCTTCGACCGACACGTACTTCGTCATGGCGCGATCACTCCTGCCACGCCACGGCGCGGGCGAGCATGCCCAGCAGACGGTCGAGCAGCAGCCCGACGATCCCGATCAGCAGGATCGCGATCACAATGTCCGCGAGGCTGAGGTTGTTCCACTGGTTCCAGACCCAGTAGCCAATGCCCGTGCCGCCCACGAGCATCTCGGCGGCCACGATCACCAGCCAGGCGATGCCGATGGAAATCCGCATCCCCGTCAGGATGGTCGGCGCCGCCGCCGGCAGGATCACGCGCCAAGCGGTCTTGAGCTTCCCCGCTTCCAGCGTGCGCGCCACGTTCAGCCATTCGCGCCGCACGCTCGCCACGCCAAAGGCCGTGTTCAGCAGCATCGGCCAGACCGAGCAGATGAAGATCACGAAGATCGAGGAGATGGAGCTGTCCTTGATCGTGTAGAGCGCGAGCGGCATCCAGGCGAGCGGCGAGACCGGGCGCAGCACCTGGATGAACGGGTTGAGCGACGCCGAGAGCAGCGGCGACATGCCGATCAGGAAGCCGAGCGGAATGGCGATCGCCGCCGCCAGCAGGAAGCCGGCGCCCACGCGCAGCAGCGAATAGGCCAGCTGGATGCCGATGCCCTGGTCGTTCGTGCCGCGGACATAGAAGGGATCGCGCAGCAATTCCCACAGCCGCACGGCGATCTCGGACGGCATCGGGAAGGGCGTCTGCCCCCCCTGTGCCGCCGCCTGGCCGAGCAGCGCCGCATATTCGGGATCGAGCGCGGGGCCGCTGCCGCCGGTGGCGGAGCGGAGCGAGAATTCCCACGCGCCCAGCAGGGCGGCGAGGATGGCAAGCGACAGCAAGGCCGCCTGCGCTTGGGTCACGGTGCGGGACATGGGGGGCTCAGGACGCGCGGATGTTGCGCTCGGTCCAGGGCGCGGGATTCGCGGGGTCGAAGGTGCGGCCCATGACCTGGAAGGATTGCGTGGTGCCTGCGGGCACGGGCTGGCCAAGCTCGCGCATCGCCCGCGCGGCATCGGTGGCCAGGAAGACCTGCTCGGCGACCTGGCGGTAATCCACGTCGCGCTGCAGCTGCCCCCAGCGGCGCATCTGCGTCATGATCCACATCGCCATGGAGTGCCAGGGGAAGGGATCGAAGCCGATGCGGTCCGGCACGCGCTGCACCCGACCCAAGCCGTCGGCGAAGGTGCCGGTCAGCACCTGTTCCACCACCGTCTGCGGCTGGTTCAGGTAGTTCTGGCCGGAGATCGCGGCCGCGACCTCGCGCCGGTTCGCGGCGTTCTGCGAATAGGCGGTGGCCTCCACGATGGCGCGCAGCAGCGCGTGGAAGGTGTTCGGCGTGTCGGTGACCATGCTGCGCGGCACGGCGAAGGCGCAGCAGGGATGCCCGTCCCACAATTCCTTGGTCAGGATGTGGATGAAGCCGACGCCGTCGAACACCGCGCGCTGGTTGAAGGGATCGGGGCCGAGGAAGCCGTCGATGTTGTCGGCGCGGAGATTGGCCACCATCTCAGGCGGCGGCACGGAGCGGATCTGCACGTCGCGATCCGGGTCGAGCCCGTGCTCGGCCAGGTAGTGGCGCAGAAGGTAGTTGTGGATCGAGAAGTCGAAGGGCACGGCGAAGCGGAAGCCGCGCCAATCGCGCGGGTTGCGGCGCTCCCGGTGCTTGGTGGCGAGCGTGATGGCCTGGCCGTTGATGTTCTCGATCGCCGCCACCGCGAAGGGCACGGGCTGCGCCACCCCGACGCCAAGCGACATCGCCACCGGCATCGGCGCCAGCATATGCGCTGCGTCGTATTCGCGGGCGATGGCGCGGTCGCGGATCACCGCCCAGCCGGCGGTGCGGATAACCTCCACATTCAGCCCGTGGCGCCGGTAGAAGCCCATCGGGTCCGCCATGATGATCGGCGTCGCGCAGGTGATGGGGATGAAGCCGATCTTGAGGTTTGGCTTCTCGATCGCGCCGCCCGCGGGCGCCTGGGCCAGCGCTTCCCGCGCCGCGCCAAGCGGGAAGAAGGCGTTGATCGCGGCGAACAGCGTGCCGGCACCGACCGCGCGCAGCATGCCGCGGCGCGTCGCGTCATCGGGGTAGAGGGCGCGGAGCACGGCCTGCTCCGCGACCTCGCCGAAGGCGCCGGTGCCGTCGGCGACAGAGGCGTTGGGCACTTCGTCGCAGCCGAGCGCCGCGTCATGCGGCCGGCCGCAATCGCAGCCGCCGAGGCGCGTGTTGGGATCGAAGGGATTGGCGAAGCGGCGGGCCATGGGGCGGGTCCTCCGGGGGTTTCCTGGCCGTGAATTGGCCGGTTCCCGGAGGATCAGCAACCTTGATGAAGCATGATTTTTGGGCAAACCAGCCAGAGAACGAGGTTGATCAGCCCAAAATCGGTCTGTTTGACTATTTAATAAGCAAATCCATAGCCCGACTGGACCGCAGCCCCGTCAGACGACCGGCGTGCGCCCGCCATCGACATTGATCGCCGTCCCCGTCACGTAGCTGGCCTGGTCCGAGCACAGGAAGGTCGCCAGCGCAGCGAATTCTGCTGCCTTGCCGATCCGGCCGAGCGGCACGCCCTTGGCGGCGTCCTTCTTCCACGCCTCCCAGCTCAGCCCGCGCGGGTCGGTTGCGTGGCGGCGCACCCATTGGTCGCTCTCGATGATGCCGACCAGCATGGCATTCACCAGGATGCCGAGCGGCCCGCCTTCATTCGCCAGCACCTTGGTCAGCGCCATGCCGGCGGCGCGGGAGACGGAGGTGGGGCAGCTTTCGGCGGCCGGCGCCTTCGCGCCGCTGTTGAGCACATTGATCACCCGCCCCCAGCCCTTCGCGGCCATCCCCGGCCACACCGCGCGCGTCAGGCGGATGGCGGCGAACAGCTTGAGGTCGAGGTCGGCCTGCCACAGCGCGTCATCCACCTCCAGGAAGGCGCCGCGCTGGCTGGTACCGGCATTGTTCACCAGGATGTCCACGGGCCCGAGCGCCGCCGCCGCGGCCGCGGCCGCATGGGCGCAGCCCTCGGCGGTGGAGACATCGGCCGGGATGGCGGCGATGCGCGCGCCCTGAAAGCGGGCGGCCAGCTCAGCCTTGGTGGCCTCCAGCTCGGCCGCGCGGCGGGCGACGATGGCGACCGCCGCCCCGGCTTCGAGGAAGGCCTCCGCCATGGCGCGGCCAAGGCCCTTGGAGCCGCCGGTGATCAGGGCGGTGCGGCCATCGAGGCGGATTTGCATGGGATGTGTTTCCGAAAGGGGGCGTGTGGGGCGATCGACGGGGCTCGAACCCGCGACATCCAAGACCACAACCTGGCGCTCTACCAGCTGAGCTACGACCGCCACACGCCTGCCCCGGACGCGAAGCGGCCGGAGGCCCGGGCGACGCGCGCCC